>WRFK01000275.1 GCA_009778835.1 Spirochaetaceae bacterium | reverse complement strand
CTTCCACCACCAAAAATGCCACCTATTCCTTCTCCTTGCTCATTCTGCACAAGTACCATTAAAACCAATAAAAGACATGCAATTACAAAAATTACGAGAAGCAAGATAGAAAGTATTGCCATTAAATCCACCTCAAAATTTATTTTATACTATTTATAATAGCTAAGAACTGCTCGGCTTTCAGAGAAGCTCCGCCTACAAGAGCTCCATCAATGTTTTCCATTGATAAAAGAGCGCCCGCATTTTCCGGTTTTACAGAACCGCCATACTGAATAATCATTTTCTGAGCAAGTTCTTTTGAATAAAGTTTTTCGAGTGTTTCTCTTATAACTTTATGCACATCATCAGCATCTTTATCTGTAGCTGTTTTTCCTGTGCCTATTGCCCATACCGGTTCATAAGCAATAGTAACAAATGAAAGATCTTTTTCTGTAACACCTTTTAAACCATTTACAACCTGATTTGTTACAATTTCAAATGCTTTTCCAGCTTCCCTTTCTTTAAGAGTTTCTCCAACACAGAAAATTACATCCATTTTTTCTTTTATTGCGAGAAGAATTTTTGAATTAATAAAATCATCTTTTTCTCCGTATATTATTCTTCTCTCGGAATGGCCTATAATTACTGCACTAACTCCTACATCTTTAAGCATATCTATTGATATTTCTCCGGTATGTGCACCGGATTTCTCATTAGACATATTTTGTGCGCCAAGTAACACATTTGTCCCTTTAACAATTTTTTTAACTTCGGAAAGAGCTGTATATGGAGGCGCTATCATAATTTTACAATTAGTAACTTTTTGCGCGCCTTCTACAATTTCTTTTGCAAGAGAAACTGCCTCATCGGTTAACTTATTCATTTTCCAGTTACCGGCAATATATTTTTTTCTGACTGCCATTGTTTTCTCCAAATTATTTTTCCAGAGCCACTATACCCGGCAATGGTTTTCCTTCGAGATACTCAAGAGAAGCTCCGCCGCCTGTGGATACATGGCTGACTTTATCCGCATATCCAAATTCATTTATAGCAGAAACAGAGTCTCCCCCTCCAATAACTGTAATAGCTTTTGAGTTTGCGACCATTTCTGCAACAGCAATAGTTCCTTTTTGAAAATTCTTAAATTCAAAAACACCCATTGGCCCATTCCATACAATTGTCTGTGCAGTTGCAAGGCATTTTTTTATAGCTTCTATTGATTTGGGACCAATATCCATTCCTGTTAATTCATCAGGAATTTCATTGTTTTCGATATATATTGGTTCAGCATTTTCGGAAAACTCTTTTGCGCAAACTCTGTCCAGGGGGAAAATAATTTCCACTTTTTTATCAGCAGCTGCTTTTATAAATTTCTTTGCTGTATCTATATAATCTTCTTCAAGCAAGGACTTGCCTATTTTTTTCCCCATAGCTTTTAGAAATGTATAGGACATTCCTCCGCCTATTACCATTGCATCGCATGTTTTTAAAAGCGATTCAAGAACTGCAATTTTTGAAGAGACTTTTGCACCGCCAATAACTGCAACAAAAGGTTTCTTTGGATTTTTTAAAATAGGCTCTAAAAATTTAACCTCTTTTTCAATTAAAAGCCCTGCTGCAGAAGGAAGATATTTTGCAACCCCTTCTGTTGAAGCATGGGCTCTGTGAGCTGTTCCAAAAGCATCGTTTATATAAGCATCGCCAAGCTTTGCAAGTTTTTTTGCAAATTCAGGATCATTTCCTTCCTCTTCTTTATAGTATCTGACATTTTCAAGAAGAATTATATCTCCTGGCTTACTTTCTTTTACAAGCTTTTCTACAGCATCTCCAATACAATCAGAAGCCATTATAACTTTTTTACCCAAGATTTCTGAAAGTTTATTGGCAACGATCGAAAGGGAGAATTCCGGTTTTTTCTCTCCACCTTTTGGTCTCCCAAGATGGCTCATTAGTATTACTGTTGTCCCTTTCTGCTTAAGTATATAATCTATAGTTGGAATAGAAGCAGTGATCCTGGTTGCATCAGTAATTTTCCCATCTATTACAGGAACATTAAAATCCACACGGATAAGTACTTTTTTATTTGTCAGGTCAATATCTTTAACAGACTTTACAGCCATAAGTGCTCCATTACTTAAACTAATTTAAGAGCAAGATCAACTACTCTATTTGAATAACCCCACTCATTATCATACCATGAGAATATTTTATAGAAATTTTTTCCTATTTTCATTGTGCTTGGAGCATCAAAAATTGAAGAATATGGATTTCCTTTAATATCTGATGATACTATTGGGTCAGTTGTATATTGTAATATCCCTTTCATGGGTCCATCTGCTGCTTTTTTCATTGCTGCATTTATTTCATCAACAGAAGCATCTTTTTTTAATCTGAATGTAAGATCTACAATTGAACCTGTTACAACAGGAACTCTCATTGCAATACCGTTCATTTTTCCATTAAGCTCGGGAATTACAAGCCCTATAGCTTTTGCAGCGCCTGTTGAGGAAGGAATAATGGAACTTGCAGCTGATCTTGCTCTTCT
>WRFK01000274.1 GCA_009778835.1 Spirochaetaceae bacterium | reverse complement strand
CTTGGCGGAGAAAAATTTTATAAATATTTTACTGTAGCAAGTAGAAGTCTTTCTCAGTGTGACGCTTACTTACCTATGGGAGAAGCTAAAGAGTATATTAAGGAACTTAAAAATACTCTTCCGATAAAAGACGAATTATACCAATAAAAACCAAAAAACAAGGCTAAAAATGAAAATCAGAAGAAATCAATTATTTGTAATATTTCTAATAATTACTATTTTTTTAATAATAGCAGGGTGCAGGGGCGCGCCTAAAGAAATCCCGGAAAACCTATATCCCGAAGAGTATTTTAAGAATGCTCAAATTGCAATGGTTGATTGGGGAAACTACAAAGCAGCTCTTTTTTATTATGAAGAATTTATAAAAAAATTCCCCGATATGCAGGGAAAAATTATTGAAGCTGAATATGAAATTGCTTTTATACATTATAGAAGGAAAAATTATATTGAAGCTGAACAAATGTTTGAATCAATACTTGATAAATATAAAACACCTGAAAGCGCCTATTATAATGAATGGCCAAGAGTGCTTTCTGAAAAAATTCTTGCTAAAATAAGAAAAAAGATGCCAAAAAGCGATGAAATATAGTCTGCTTTAAAGCTGCCTACCCTCTTGTTGTACATTGAAAAACAGTATCCATTTGGTTCCAGACTTTTATGGGCATGCACCGACAAAAGCCGGTTATACTTATCGTAGCGACAATAATCATTTTTATCACGGTGGCAATAATATTGTAAAAATTGACACTCTCCTCTTGTCAGCCTCTTCAAATACCATCTCTTTGGTAATTTTACCTCTTGGTTTTGGGTGCGGAGGTGCATCGCCTATAAGAATTACCACTCTATCATCTGCTTCCCATGAAAATGCTGTAACTGATTCATACAGAGCTTCATAAACAGCCTCGGGTCTGTCACCGCCTCCCCTGGCTTTTACAGATTCAACATGCTTTTTTATTATTGAGGTATCGGTTGTAAATGGAAATGTTTTTGTCAGGTATTCATCTTTATAATCTTTATAAAAAACAAGCCCTACCCTATATTGCTCATATTTTTTTATCTTGTCATCCAATGTTTTCCCAAACCCTTTTTTTAAGACTACAAAATCGTTTCCCATACTTTCTGTTGTATCTATTGCAAAAACCAGATCAATTGAAGGGCCGGAAAACTTTTCAATGGTTTTTCCTATATCTTCCAAAAGTGTCTCCAGTGTAGAATGTATAATTTCGCCTTTGCCTTTTTTGGCAATTTCAGAAAAATCATCATTCGCATCTTTCGCATATTTATCCAAAGAGGGCGGTTTAGGAGAAGGGAGCTGGATAATATCCAATACAAATGGATTATCCATAAAAGCGCCTGAATAGTCCCCAAACTTTTTTTCAAAGCTTCTTATGTTAAGAAATGTCCCTGCTGCTACATAGATATCGCCATTCCTGGTCCATGGATATCCGAATTCTGTTATATATGGTATAAATATATGAAAAGCCATCCCTAATACTTCATTAGGTTCCGGAGTTGAATCTATAAGAAAATAGAGATTATTTTCGCTGCTCATCTCTTTTCCATCAAGAATTCTCTTTTCATCTCCATTTATTGGATTATAGACCTGAGCCCTAAGAGCATAAACCGCATTTTTCATTGTAGTATCTGCTGTGGATTCTGTAATCATTACAGAGCCAATACCATCTTTGGCTTTTATGTACAAATGGTATCCGCCATCTGTTGTTTCCTCAATTAAAATATCTTCCTGCGTTATGGCCAATTTGCCAAAGTTGCTGATGGGGTTATTCTGTGGATGGAGGTTACATATTGCAATAAAAAATAAGACAAGAAAAACAAGTTTTTTCATATTCTAATTATCGGGATGAATTATTAAGTAGTAAATAATAAAAGCAGTCTGGCAATATCGGAGCCAATTATGGCATTGATTTTTCTAAAGACAATATGGGATAACTTTTTCCATCTCTATCAAATTTCGACCGTCCAATTTCTTTATATCCCAAATGATTGAAAAATGAGACAGCATTCTTGTTCTGTTCATTTACATCAACTTTATTGATTTTCAAATTATTAACAGCAAAATTCATGAGATTTTTTCCAATGCCTTTTCCTCTGAATGCATTTTCCAGAAAAAGCATTTCGACTTTATCTTTTGATACGCCTAAAAATCCTTTTATTTTTCCTTTTGTATCTCTGTAGGCAAATAAAGAGAGGTTATTAAAATAGTAAGGCACTCTGAATTTGTAAAACTCAAAATCTTCTTCTGTTAAAAAATCATAGGTTTCTTTTACAACTTTTTCCCAGACTTTTAATAAATTGGGATAATCTTCTTTTATAACTGAACAAATCATAACTTATTCCGCATAAAATCATACCTATCGGAGCTATTAACATACCTCCCTAAAAAGCGACGTATGTTATAATCTAAAATTCTATTACTGCGGGAAATGAAGCATCAATAAAACTACTACCATCTTTTGTAAAATAGATCATCTGTTTTACAATATTTTCCGCAAAAAAAAGATTTAT
>WRFK01000273.1 GCA_009778835.1 Spirochaetaceae bacterium | reverse complement strand
GGAGAAGCTGATGGCTAAAGAAAAGTTTGAAAGGACTAAGCCGCATATTAATGTTGGTACTATTGGGCATGTCGATCATGGAAAGACAACTCTTACCGCTGCTCTTACAATGTATTGTGCAAAGAAGCAGGGTGGAAAAGTTATGAAGTATGAGGATATTGATAATGCTCCGGAAGAAAAAGCACGTGGTATTACTATCAATACAAGACATGTTGAATATGTTACAGACAAAAGGCACTACGCACATGTAGACTGCCCGGGACACGCTGACTATATAAAGAACATGATTACAGGTGCTGCTCAGATGGATGGCGCTGTAATTCTTGTTGCTGCAGACTCAGGACCTGAACCTCAGACAAGAGAGCATATCCTTCTTGCAAGGCAGGTAGGAGTTCCAAAACTTATTGTTTTCCTTAACAAGATGGACATTGCAGATCCGGAACTTGTTGAGCTTGTAGAAGTTGAAGTACAGGAACTTCTTGAATCTTATGGTTTTGATTCTAAATGCCCCATCATAAAGGGAGCTGCTTTTAAAGCCATGTCAAATCCTGATGATCCAGAGGCTACAAAATGTGTTCAGGAACTTCTTGATGCAATGGATAACTATTTTCCGATTCCTGAAAGAATAATTGACAAACCTTTCCTTATGCCGGTAGAGGATGTTTTCTCTATCCAGGGTAGAGGTACTGTAGTAACAGGAAGAATCGAAAGAGGTATTGTAAAAGTTAGCGATGAACTTGAAATCGTAGGTATCAGAGATACAAAAAAGACAACATGTACCGGTGTTGAAATGTTTAACAAAATACTTGATCAGGGAGAAGCAGGAGATAATATCGGCGCTCTTCTTAGAGGTATTGATAAGAATGATGTTGAAAGAGGACAGGTTCTTGCTAAACCAGGTACAATAAAGCCATATAAGAAATTTAAAGGCACTATATATTGTCTTACAAAAGAAGAAGGCGGAAGACACAATCCGTTCTTTACAGGATATAGACCGCAGTTCTATTTCAGAACTACAGATATTACAGGTTCAGTAACGCTTCCTGCCGATAAACAGATGGTTATGCCTGGCGATAACACAGAGATTGATGTTGAACTTATCTACCCAATCGCTATGGAAAAAGGATTAAGATTTGCTATCAGGGAAGGTGGAAGAACAGTTGCTTCAGGCCAGGTAATTGAAATATTAGAATAATTAGACGGTATGTCCCCTGTTAACAGGCAGGGGACTGATTTTTTTCAGGAGGAAAAATGGCTGAAGAGCGCATCAGAGTTAGGCTTAGAGGATTTGATGTTGAGCTTATAGATCAAAGTGCTAAATCAATAGTTCAGACAGTTGTAAAGGCTGGATCAAGAGTGGCTGGTCCAATACCATTGCCTACAAAAATTAGCAAATATACGGTTTTGAAATCGCCATTTGTAAATAAAAAATCAAGAGAACAGTTTGAGATGAGAACGCACAAGCGGCTGATTGATATACTGGAACCAACATCTGCAGTAATGGATGCTTTAATGAAACTGGAGCTTCCCGCAGGCGTTGATGTTGAAATAAAACAGTAAGTTTTGGGGTGAAAAAATGATTGGGGTGATTGCTGAGAAAATTGGAATGACTCAGGTTTTTGATGAAAAAGGTGTGCTTACGCCTGTAACTGTTATAAAAATAGATGAGAATCTTGTGGTAGAGCAGAGAACACCCGAAAAAAATGGTTATAGTTCTGTTGTGCTTGGTTATGGCGAAGTTAAAAAAGAAAGGTTGACAAAGCCGTTGTTGGGGCAGTTTGGAGAAGGACTTGAACCTAAAAAACATCTTAAAGAAGTAACTGACTTTGAAGTTGAATGCAAGACCGGTGACAAGATAGGTATTGAGATATTTGCAAATATAGATACTGTGGATATTACCGGCATATCAAAAGGAAAAGGTTTTCAGGGTGTAGTTAAACGGTATGGTTTTGGCGGCGGAAGACAAACACATGGATCTAAATTCCATAGAGAGCCCGGATCAACCGGACAAAATACATTCCCTCATCATACATTTAAAAATAAGAAGATGCCCGGAAGAATGGGAACTGATAAAGTAACGGTTCAGAATATTAAAGTAGTAAAGGTAGATGTTGAAAATAAGGTTTTATTAGTAGCTGGTGCAGTACCTGGTGTTAATAAAAGTATCATAATGGTACGAAAAAGTATAAAATAGGCAGAGGAAGAAAATGGAAGTTAAGGTCTTTTCGGTAAAAGGCGAAGAGATAAAGGCAATTAATCTTGATGACGCAGTTTTTAATTGTGAAGTAAGCGAAGGTACAATATATTACGCAATTAATAATGAACTCGCAAATATGAGAATCGGAACTGCTTCAACAAAAGGCAGGGGCGAGGTTAAAGGCAGTGGTGCAAAACCATGGGCGCAGAAAGGTACCGGACGCGCAAGAGCAGGACATAAAAGAAGTCCACTTTGGGTTCATGGCGGTGTTATATTTGGACCAAAGCCGAGAGATTATAGTTATAAAATGCCGAAAGCCATGAAGCAGAATGCAATGAGAT
>WRFK01000272.1 GCA_009778835.1 Spirochaetaceae bacterium | reverse complement strand
TTACTCCTGTTTTTTTAGGATTTTTTTTGTATCCCTATTGCTTTTACTGGCAACAGATGCTTATTCTGACATTTTATTATATTGATGTTCTCGCCAGGCAGCTACAAGCCCTATAATTATAAGTGGAACAACAACAATTAGCGCTCCAATAAGTAAAATTCCCATGCTCATATCTACTCCTGTTTTTTTAGGATTTTTTTCTATCTCTATTGCCTTTTACTGGCAACAGATGCTTATTCTGAATTTTTCTCATTTTGGCGTTCATAATAGGCAAATACAAGCCCTATAATCATAAGAGGAACAATAACAATTAGCATGCCAAGAAATAAAACCAAGTCCATGTCAACTCCTATTATTTTGGGGTTTTTTTCTATCCCTATTGCTTTTATTTTTTATAGTTAAGAAAAGACCGACTACACAGGCCAATCCAGCGCCTATAAAACCCAAAAAAAGTAATAAACTTTGTGAAACTTCTGTCCGCAATATCCCACCAAGGAAAATACTGCCAAAAATCAATTTGCCCAGGTCCAACAATAATTTCCCAAAATCTTCTTTTATTGTTGTCTGTTTTCCCAGCTTTTTAATAAGACCTTTCATTAATTATACCTTACCATTCAATACATAATCAACATTTTTTTAAATACATATACTGCGCAGAGATGCAGTTTGCTTCAATATTTCTCCATACACCCAATAATTCGCGCTAATCCGCAGACCACTATTGACAATTAATCCCTTCAATAATATTTTATAAATATAAGCAAAGATGGAGACAAGTAACTGTATTACTGTGTCAAAGAGAGGGAACCCGTAGCATTTAAATGCTTTGGCTGGAAGGTTCCCGGCATAAGGACAGATGAAAACCACTCCAGAGCTGCCATCCGAAAGACTGCTTGTAGTCCAGTAGATTTGGCCGGATGCCTTCCGTTACAGAGGCTTTTAAAGAGCAGTTTATTTTGGGAAATAAAAATAAGCTGAAGTAAGGTGGAACCGCGGGAAACAGCAAGCCTTGATGTTTTTCGTCCTTACAATTGTGTTTTGCAATTGTGTGGAAGAAAAGTGTCAGGGCTTTTTTTGTCGCGTTATTAAAGTTTAATAATAGGCAAAAGTATAGCTAGCCCTTTGTGATGCCAGAAGCATATATTGCGACAACTCGAGTGGAGATATTTATGTCGCAACGCGAGTTACCATGCGCCCATGGCGTATTTTTATTAGGAGAGATATATGTCAGAAAAAAAACTTGATACAGTACGGCACTCGATGTCGCATGTAATGGCAGAGGCTGTGCTTCAGATGTTTCCCGATGCAAAAATAGCAATAGGGCCTGCCATTGAAAATGGCTTTTATTATGATTTTGATCTTCCAAGGTCTTTAAAAGAAGAAGATCTTTCAGAAATAGAAGAGAGAATGAAAAAAATTATTACATCAAAAACAGAATTTGTTTGCAAAGTTGTTTCTAGAGAAGAAGCATTAAATCTTTTCACGGGACAAGATTATAAAATTGAGCTTATAAAAAACCTGGCTGAAAATGAACAGATATCTATTTATACTCAGGGAATTTTTACAGACTTGTGCAAGGGGCCTCATGTTAAAAATACATCAGAGCTTAACCCGCAGGCATTTAAGCTTCTCTCTGTTGCAGGCGCATACTGGAGAGGCGATGAAAGCAGACCAATGCTTCAGAGAATATATGCAACTGCATGGGAAAATCCAAAAGCGCTAAGGTTGTATCTCCAGCATCTCGAAGAAATGGAAAAACGCGACCACCGTAAGCTGGGAAAAGAGCTTGATCTTTTCTCTCTCCATGAAGAAGCAGGACCAGGCCTTGTTTACTGGCACCCCAAGGGAGCAAGAATAAGAGTTGCAATAGAAAATTTCTGGAGAGATGAACATTTTAAAAATGGATATGAAATGCTTTTTTCACCACATGTCGGAAAATCGTGGTTGTGGGAAACCTCGAATCATCTCTATTTCTATAACGAAGGAATGTATCCTCCAATGGTTATGGATAATGCAAACTATTATGCAAAACCAATGAACTGTCCATTTCATATTATGATTTATAATAACACAAAAAGATCTTACCGCGAGCTTCCATGCAGATGGGCAGAGCTTGGAACAGTTTACAGATATGAGAAATCTGGTGTTCTTCATGGGCTTATGAGAGTGCGCGGTTTTACTCAGGACGATGCGCATATCTTTTGTACTCCTCAGCAAATGGAAGATGAGATTTTAACAGTTTTGCGTTTTAGCCTTAATATGCTCAGAAGTTTTGGATTTAGTGAAATTACTGCATATATTTCAACAAAACCTGAAAAAAGCGTTGGCGAACAGGAAAAGTGGGATGCAGCTATAGCATCTCTTAAAAAAGCAGTAGAAGCAGAAAATCTTAAATACGAGATTGACGAAGGGGGAGGCGCTTTCTATGGCCCAAAGATTGACTTAAAAGTCAAAGATGCTATGGGCAGATTGTGGCAGCTTTCAACTGTACAGTTTGATTTTAATGAACCTGAACTTTTTAAAATGACTTATGTTGATA
>WRFK01000271.1 GCA_009778835.1 Spirochaetaceae bacterium | reverse complement strand
TTGGACATGAAGTCCTTTGCTACAGCAGGCACAGAGGAGATGGCTGTAATAACAGGCGACAAGATTCGTATTCCTTCTCCTTCACTCAAACCAGGTGACAAGCTCGAAGACATCAAGATGACCATAACTATTAGTATTGGCCTTAAAATGACTACCGATATAGTAATTACCGATCGCTCATGTGTTGCTATTGAGGATGTAACAGTTCCTGCCGGCACATTCAAGTGCCATAAGATAACAGAGACAAGCTCTACTACTTTCATGCGCAAAAATAGTGTCGTGAAGACATCAACATGGTATGCGCCGGGCGTTGGAATGGTAAAATCAGAATCTTATGACAGCAATGGAAAACTCCAGTCATCGCAGGTACTTGAGTCAATCTCTAAATAAGATGTGTAAAGGGGGCTGTCCAATAAGTTTAGAAGTATGATTTTTTATTCGTTTCTGTTATAAGAATACAAAAAAAGCATGAATTGTTAGCAATTGATTTGAATTTTTATAAAAGAAAAATTCAAAAATCATACTTCTTGGACAGCACTTATATTTTCCAGACTGCTAAGTTTTGTATTTATATCAACAAGTTTTTTCTCAAGTGTATCAATAGTCTTAATAATCTTGTTTTTTTCAGCAATAAGTTTTTTTACAGGATCTTCTGGTTTTTCATTATGATCCTTTTTGTCTATAATAAAATCCTTTACAATATCGGGACTTTCATTTTCAATAAAAGACTTTTCAGCCTGGGCGCGCTTTTCCGGCACTTTAATCGAAACAACTGTTTTCATATTTTCAAAACCAATTTCAGGTGAAATATCCAGGTCATGAATACTTATTAAAGCAGCAGCAATAGTTCTATGAATACCAAGCTCTCTATCTGAATAATCATCAAAACTTAAATGGCGTTCAAAACAAAATTTTCTTGCCTTGGCAAGAAGCCCGCCAAGCTCTTTCATAAGCATGCCATTTTTAATTATATAGTTTTCTCTTATTGTTTTTGTAAGCTCAATAAATTCTTCATCTTCTTTAAAAACATTATTATAGATTTTTTTTTCTTCGGCTTTTTTAAGGAGATTATGCAAAATTGCCCAAAAGCTTCTTGTATGATACCTTCCCGAAGCAGGAACACCGGAACCGCAGCAGTGAACATGGTGCGCAAATTCATGTATGGCTGTGTACATTGTGTCATCATCATTTCTCATATTTTTATTATGAATGATGATTTCTTTCAGATCTGGTTTATAAAGTCCATCAACTTTTTTACTTTTTTTCCCTGATAGTACAACAGTAAAATCAGGAACATCTTCCGCAAGCTGCTGTAATTTTTCTTTTATCTGCTGATTATTCATTTTGGGCCTATATATAAATAAAATATTGAAATCTTTAAACTTATTTATTCATAAATAAGTTCTGAATATATTGCCTTATGCAATTCTTTAAAAAATAGTTCATCATTATTTATATCATTAAACATTTTTATTGTTACTCTTTCCTGTGCCCGATCCCAATCAAGCCCCACTTCCCTATACTCCTGACTCTTATAAGAAAATATATTGTTATTTTCTTTAAGTAACTCAACTGTTGCATTTGCATTTGTAATAAAAAGATTATGGAAATTTTTAGGCTGATTCCTGAAATTAATTGTGAAAAGAATTGTATATCTTTCACCTCTGCCTCCGGGAGAAAGTCTTACTGCAAGCTCTTTATTTGAAAATAAAGTTTTTGTCTGATCTATGAATTGTTCGATCTCAGCCTCTCCATTGACAACCAGTTTTAATACAACATTTACTTCATTAACTGTAACAGTAAAATTTCTAACAGGAGAATTTATCTCTTTTTTAAATAGTTTTGGATTAATTTCCAGATATGGCATTGAAATTTCAGCATATAATTGCTGTTTCCCCAGTGGAAGATTTTTAAATTCTACATTACCTGAATATCTGCCATCTTCCCCTGTAATAATTTCTGCAACCTTTTTTCCATCAGCTTTATTATAAAAATCAATTTTTAGTTCTCCTGGTTTTCTCCCTTCTCTATCTGAAATTGAAATTATGATTTTTTCACTGAGTCCCGGCTCTGTCGTAATATGATCAGGTTCTATATCTATTGCAAGCCATGAGAAAACTTTGGCAATGTTATTTTCGATTAAATTAATAAAAAGTCCTTTTTCATTATCCAAAGTACCCCAAACAATCTCTGGGTAAGGAGATTCTGCAATAAACTTCCACCCATTTACAAGAAAATATAATTTTTCAACATTGGTTATTTCTTTTGATGAAATTTTTGGAGAAAGAACTTCTTCCAGAAATTCCGCAATTTCCTGTTGTTCTTCTTTTTGAATTCTATCCCAATCTGATTTTGAAATTTTATAATTAAACCAGTATCCTTTGCTTTCAGATGAATAGTAAAAATCACTTTCTATATCTGTAAAGTTTCTGGTCAAAGATTGAATTATGTGCGCTTCTGCAGAATCAAAATATTTTACATAAGCATCTGCAGGAAGAAGATGTTGCTGAGATTTTTTTATACTTTCAAATATTACTGCTGCAAGATCGGAAAAAGCTTTCTTTTTTGCATTATTTAA
>WRFK01000270.1 GCA_009778835.1 Spirochaetaceae bacterium | reverse complement strand
TTCATCCTTGTTGCTGCAAGATTTTTTTATTTTTATTCTTATCTTCTTTGGGTGAAAACCTGTACCCATCATAACGCCTATTGGTTTAAGAAAAGGTATACTCAAGCATATTGTCTTAATAGCTATTGTAATGGGAACAGCCAGCAATGCGCCTACGGGTCCCCATAACCATCCCCAAAAAGCCAGTGAAAAAATTATTATTGTAATGCTCAGATTAAGCCTGTCTCCCTGAAGCTTTGGATCAATAATGCTTCCAAACGACATCTGCAATGCTGTCATTGAGCTGGCAACCAGGAAAATCATTCCAATAGAAGGATAGAATTGTACTATTGATTGAAGGATAATACATATTACAACAAATGTTGAACCTACAACCGGTATAAAATTCAGAAAAAATGCCATTAATCCCCAAATCGCCGCAAAATCAAGTCCTATTATAAAGAGTATAAGCCATGTAAAAATGCCGGTAACTGCACTTACAAATGCTTTTACAGCCAAATATTTACCAACATCTTTTGTTATCCTGGTTATAACTATTATAATTTCTCTCTTTGCTTTTGGAAAAGCTTCGGTAAGTTTATTTTTAAAAACCGAGTATTCAAGAAATAAAAACAGAATTAATATAAAAATTATAAAACTATATCCTGCAAACCTTGTTATTGAATTTGAAAATGCAATAAGAGAACTTCGGACAAGTTTTCCCCAGTCATATTCAAGAAAAAAATCTGCTGTTGTAATTGAAAAATTTGCTACTATTTTTTGAGTAAAATCTTTGTATATTTCTTTAAGCTGTTCAATATACCATGGGAGATGGAGAGTGAAAGTAGTAACACTCTTATATAAAAGTATTACAACAAGATAAAAAGCTCCGATCATAACAGAAAGAATTATAATAATTCCTACAATTTTAGGAATTTTAATTTTCTCCATTGCCATTATAAGTGGATAAAGTATAAAAGAAAATAACAATGCTATAACCATCGGCATTATAACAGAACTGGCTATCTTAAAAACAATTCCGACAGCAATAACAGCAATTACTCCCAAAAAAACAACGCTAAGTTTTTTATCCCGCATATTATAATATTACTATAATAGAAATAAATATTTAATAGTATAAAACCTGTTTTTTTATTTTTTATGGTATATTATTTTTATGGAGGACCTATGATTTATAAATTTAAAGACAAAGCTCCGGATATAAATAAGGCTGCTTTTGTGGCAGCCAGTGCAGATATTATTGGAGAAGTTACAGTGGGAGAAGATTCCACAATATGGTTTAATAGTGTTCTCAGGGGTGATATAGCTCCTGTTGTAGTTGGAAAAGGGACAAACATTCAGGAAGGATCTGTGCTGCATGTAGAAGAAAATACACCATGTATAGTTGGCGATAATGTTACAATTGGACATGGCGCAATAATACATGGAACAAAAATAGGCAACAGATCTCTTATTGGAATGGGTGCAATTATTTTAAGCAACTCAGAAATTGGAGAAGATTCTGTTGTAGGAGCAGGCGCGCTTGTAACAGAAGGGAAAATATTTCCTCCAAGATCTCTTATAGTTGGAGCTCCTGCCAGAAAAATTAGAGAAATTTCTGATTCTGATATAGAAAGATTAAAAAAAGGGGCAGAAGAATATATAAAACTGGGAAAAGAACTCGCAAAAAAACAAGACTAATCTTAAAAAGGGACTATTTATACACCACCGGTAGTATGACCCCAGATTGCTGTCATTATATGGCGCAGCCTTGTTCTTACAAGAGCATAAGAATAATATTTTAAGCCAAGCTGATAGTTTTTAAAAACCATTCTGTCTCTTACTTCTTTATTAGTAATAACTCTTTCTACATTGGCAATTGTTTCATCAGAAACAAAATCTTCCATTTCAAGAGCTCTAAACCCTTTGGGGCGAATATCATAATAGTAAATTGAATAGTTATTAACAAAAATAGGTTTTTTATAATAAATCGCTTCAAGAAAAGCATTTCCAAATCCTTCAAATACAGAAGGATAGGTAACAAGATCACAGCAATTATAAATATCTTCAAGAGTATATACCTTACGGCCATCTTCCCGTATAAATCTTTTTTTATCGGTTATTATATCATCTGCAAATATAGCCTTAACACCCATAAGTTTTATATAATCTCTAACCCTGTCGTAATAAGCATACCCTTCATCTCCTGATGCATGGGATACAACAAGAGCTGCTTTTCTTTTCATTCTTGCAACAAGCTCTATTGCATGCTCTATACCTTTCCTCTGAACAATCCTTGTTGGCTGGAGGAATAGCAGTTCATCTTCTTCAAGACCAATATTTTTTTTCAGATCAGATATGTACTCATCCGGAGGATCAGGAGGATTTTCAAAATCCATAACATTTGGTATAAGGATACCGGCAAGTCCAGTCCTTAATCCCAACTGATGCTGTCCCGATGAATTTATTACAACATGAAACATTGAAGGGAAACTTGGCGGGAAACAGGAATTAAGATAATCCCATACAGCATTTCTTAAAAACCTTTTTCTTTCCCAAAAAAAATCATGATGATGCGCAATAGTAGGAATAGTTGTTTCTGCAATAAAATCTGTTATTGCTATTCCA
>WRFK01000269.1 GCA_009778835.1 Spirochaetaceae bacterium | reverse complement strand
CAGCGATAGTAATTTTGCAGCTCTGTGGGATAAGTATATGAAGGAAGGCGGCATAACTGTAGAAGATGCAGCGCTTCCGGAATTCAAAGCAGGTGAAAGTGTTGCGACAAGAGTAGCAAGCGGAAACACGCTGGTAAAAATGTGCGCAGCAGTGCCCAATCTTGTCGGAGGTTCCGCAGACCTTGCTCCGTCAAACAATACTGCAGTACCTGATAACGGAGATTTCTCAAAAACAAACAGGGGAGGAAGGACAATTAGGTTTGGAATAAGGGAACATGCAATGGGTGGAGTTGCAAATGGAATAATACTGCATGGTGGATTAAGAAGTTATTGCGCCACATTTCTTGTTTTTGCCGATTATATGAGGCCGACAATAAGGCTTGCAGCATTAATGGGCATACCTACAACATTTATCCTTACCCATGATTCAGTATATGTAGGCGAAGATGGTCCAACTCATCAGCCGGTTGAACATGTGGAAGCTCTAAGGGTTATACCAAATGTAACAGTTATAAGACCGGGCGACCCGCAGGAAACAGTTGTGGCATGGCAGATGGCTATGGAAAAAGCTGATGGCCCTGTTGCATTGATACTTACAAGGCAGAATCTTAAAGTGTATGACAAGAAAGACAGCAACTGGAAGAAGAGCATGAGAAAGGGAGCATATCTGGTAAAAGATTCAGAAGGAAAGCCTGATGTAGTTGTTATAGCAAGCGGATCCGAAGTAGGTCTTGCTCTGGATGCATTACCTCTTACAAGTAAAAAGGTGCGGATAATATCTGTGCCGTCAAGAGAGCTGTTTGAGAAGCAGGGTAAAGAATATAAAAACAGCTTAATACCGGAAGGGGTAAGAGTCGTGGCAGCAGAGTGCGGAGTATCTATAGGCTGGAGAGGATATGTAAAAGATGAAAAAGATATACTTGCCGTAGATAAGTTTGGAGTATCCGGAAATTATAAAGATGTTGCAAAGAAGTATGGCTTTACACCGGAAAATCTTGCAGCAATAATTAATAGAAACTAAAAAATATATATTTTAAAGATAAGGGGTGTAGGTTGAGTAGTCTCAACATATGCCCCTTTTTTATGAGATTTTAGTCTGCATTTTAATCAAATTGATTTTTTCTTTTGCTTCTTCATGCCCTTCATCATAAAGCTCAAGAATCTTTGCTATATCTCTGCCTGTGCTGTCATTAAGTTTAAGAGGTTTTAGAGGCCGTATAATAATTGCTTTTCCCTCTTTTTCAAGTTGCTCGCAAAGAGCAAGCTGGCGGTTATATATAGTATGGCGATTTAAAATTGCCTCAATCAGTTTTGGATATTTGCTGTAAAATAGTTTTAAAATATTTTTGTATTTAAAAACAGATTTTTGATATCCTTTATTTCTTGTAAGAACTATAACATGAAATGTATTGCCATCTGAAACAGATTTCTCAATAGGGATAGGATCGGCAATCCCTCCATCAAGAAGCTTATACCCCCGGAATTTAAATATTGGTGAAAGCAGAGGAACAGAGCAGGAAGCCATTGTAGCTTCTAGCATGGGAGTAACGTCGCTCTTGTTAAACCAGACAGTCTGTCCTGTGTTGCAATCCAGAGCTCCTGTCAAAAGTGTAATATCCTGCTTGTTAAACATTTCCCAGTCAAGAAATACATGCTTTTGAGGAACTTCGTGAAAAATAAATTTCATACCAAAAAAGGAGCGGTGAAACAAAAGATTTCGCTTGCTTACATATTTTGGGTTTCCAACATATTTTTCTACGATTTGACGATTGCGGCCGCTCTGCCCCGATATGTATGATAATACATTTGCAGCCCCTGCAGAGACCCCTATAATATATGGGAACATAATTCCTGCATCTATAAATGCCTCAAACACACCGGCGCTATAAAAACCGCGTGTGCCTCCCCCTTCAAGTACCAGTGCGCAACCTTTGGGCAATATTTTTTCCAGCGCTTTGCCGGGTATAGGTATTTGTTTATATATTTGCGTCATATTGGTATCTGTTCTTGCACCGGCTTTTTAAATTTTGCAGGATGAGGCATCTGAGGATGTATCTTTAGCCAACGAATAAGCAACAGGATCAGGAAGTGGCTTTTTCTTAAACATATTACTGATTTTTCGATAGGTAAAAACTCCCATGGAAATCCCAATAATAATGGAATAAGGCCCGGAAAGCTCGACTCCCAGGTGTGGAATGATATTTTCCCCTGCAACAGCTCCAACACCAAAAGCAAAAACAGCTCCAAAAGCTTTAATATTGCTCTGATAACGTTTCTCATCATGTGTTGTAGCAATAACTACCTGGTCGTTTAGTTTGGCATTGCAAAGATTTTTTGCTTTTACCATAGTTTCTTCTGTTGTAACCGAGTTTCCGCAGCCACAGCCTGTAGAAACCTTTCGATTTACTTTGACCATAACCATGTCTCCATCCAATTTTGTTACGATTCCTGTCTCGCGCATATGGCCTCCTTTTAATAGAAATATATTTTAGTTTATATAATCAGACAATATGAATGCCCCCGAAGATAGTTTAAAATTCGTGGGTTAGTCGTAGAAGCGACATACCACATATCTTACGGGGGCCCAAAAATGGTAGACAAAGAATACT
>WRFK01000268.1 GCA_009778835.1 Spirochaetaceae bacterium | reverse complement strand
TAATAAAACCAATAAAAGCAATCTTTCCTCTTCTTTTAATGATAACTATCTTTACCCCTCCATTCTATCCTGGTGGAAAAGTATATATGATGGTTTTTGACTACCCTTTTATTACAGATAAAGGACTTTACGAAGCATTTTATCTTATAGCTCGTTTTTCTGGATTAACTTTTCTTTTTTATTTATTTTTGAAAACAACAAAAATAGAAGATCTTACACTTTCCTTAAGGTTTTTCAGGCTTCCATATAAAGCAGCACTTATTATTTCTCTTACCTTCAGATATCTCCCTTATGCTGCAACAATTTATGAAAATACAAGAGATGCTCATAAAATGAGACTTACCAGATATTCTGAATCTGTTTCAAAATGGAACTTTCCTTTAAGGTTTAAAAAACTCCTTTCTGTACTTGCCTCGGTTTTGATCCAGTCTGTTAAAAGTATACCAACTCTTGCAATGGTTCTTGAAACAAGGGGAATAGGAAGAACAAACACACCTGGAAAAATCAGAAAAATGGATGGGATAAAAAAGCTGTGGAGAGAGCTTATATTGTCATTTTTTGTTATATTGATTATCGTATATTACATTTTTCTATGAGGATAAAGTGCCAAAAACAGAAAGATTTTCTGATACATTAGCTTTTAAGATAGCTTCAGTAGTAATTTTATCTGCAATTGTTACGATTTTTACAATTGTTGTGAGAATCCCAATTGCTCCTACTCGTGGTTATGTGAATCTTGGAGATGTAGCAATATTTTTTATAGCATTTATATTTGGCCCTGTTTCAGCTTTTCTTGCTGGAGGGCTTGGAACAGGTATTGCAGATCTTCTTGGTGGATATGGCCAGTGGGCGCCTGTTTCATTTATTGTTCATGGACATCAGGGATTTTTTATTGCAATTGTTTATAATATTTTTTTAAAAGAAAATTGCAAAGTCAATATATTTTTACAAGCTCTTTTGTGTTTTCTTGTGGGAGCAATTGTAATGGTATTGGGCTATTTTTTGGCAGGACTTCTTCTGGTTGGTCCTGGAGCTGCATTGGTTGAGATACCAGGTAATATAATTCAGAATCTGGCTGGAATTGCTGGAGGAATGACTCTTGCAGTTTCAGTAAAAAAAGCTTATCCTCCTGTAATCTACTTTAGGTGGTAACTGAAAAAATATGGAATTAAAATTTAACATATCTGAAGGAGATATGTCTGCTGCAGGTATTCCATCAAGTACTTTGAAGAAGAAACTTTTGCAACTTGGTATTAACCCTGCTATTATAAAAAAAGCAGTTATTTCTCTTTATGAAGCTGAAATTAATATGGTTATCCATGGCGGAGGTGGTGATGTTCATATAGACATAACTCCGGAAATTGTTACAATGACTGTAGCAGACAAAGGGCCAGGTATACCTGATATTGACCTTGCAATGCAGGAGGGATATTCCACAGCTACGGACATGATACGTGAAATGGGATTTGGCGCAGGGATGGGGCTTCCCAACATTAAAAGAAATTCTGACTTTATGGAAATAAAAAGTAAGCCTGGAGAAGGGACTACTGTTATTATTAAAGTAAAGTTTGCATAAAATCTCATTTTGTTTCT
Source organism: Spirochaetaceae bacterium (assembly GCA_009778835.1). Taxonomy (GTDB): domain Bacteria; phylum Spirochaetota; class Spirochaetia; order CADAEX01; family CADAEX01; genus WQTU01. The sequence continues at coordinate 1,019 of WRFK01000268.1, read as the reverse complement.
CTTTTTTCTTCTAAAAGCGGAATTATTTTTATTTATGGAAAAAAAAGATTATTACCATTCAGTTACCCTAGATGAAACACTCTGCCGAGGATGTACAAACTGCATATCAAATTGTCCCACAGAAGCAATCAGGGTCAGGGATGGAAAAGCTTATATAATAACAGATAGATGTATTGATTGCGGTGAATGTATACGTAGTTGCCCTTCTCAGGCAAAAAAAGCAGTATCTGATTCTCTCGATATAATAAATAAATATGATTTTAAAGTAGCTATTCCTGCTCCAAGTTTATATGGACAATTTAAGGAAGTAGAAAAACCCGAATATATTCTTTCTGCTTTGCTTGAAATAGGGTTTGATGATGTATATGAAGTTGCACGAGCAGCAGAAATAGTAACCATTGCAACTAAAAAAATGATTAAAACAAGCAAAGGTCCAAAACCTCTTATATCATCATCTTGTCCTGCTGTTGTAAGGCTTATACAGGCAAGGTTTCCTGCTCTTATTGACCACGTTATACAAATACAGTCTCCAATGGAAGTTGCTGCAAGAGTTGTAAAAAAAATATTACATAAGGATAAAAAAAACATAGGAGTTTTTTTTATTTCTCCTTGCCCTGCAAAAGTTACTGCAGTAAGGTCTCCGATAGGAGATGAAAGTTCTTTTGTTGATGGAATAATAGGGGCAAGTACTATTTACCTGGAATTAAGAACAGCTATTAAGAAAATCAAAAATCCCACAAGGTATTCAAATGTTTCAGCTGCAGGAATAGGTTGGGCTCACAGCGATGGCGAAAGCAATGCAATAGGTGCTACAAAAAGTATTTCTGTTGATGGAATTCAGCAGGTAATAAAAGTTCTTGAACAAATCGAAAACGAAGATATAGATGATATTGATTTTATAGAAGCAATGGCTTGTCCTGGTGGTTGCGTTGGCGGAACCTTAAATGTTGAAAACACGTTTATAGCCAGGTCTGCACTAAAAAGGGTTTTAAAAGAGAATCATAACGCTGTTTTGGGGG
>WRFK01000267.1 GCA_009778835.1 Spirochaetaceae bacterium | reverse complement strand
GCTCCGTTAGGCCCTACTACACCGATAATTCCTCCGGGCGGAAGTGAAAAACTCATATCATCTACAAGTACTTTGTCCCCATAGCTTTTTGCTATACCTTTTGCCTCAATAACAAGACCTCCAAGTCTTGGTCCTGCAGGTATATATATTTGAAGATCTTTTATCTGTTCTTCTTTTTCCCTGCTTAAAAGATCCTCATACGCATTTATTCTTGCTTTTGATTTTGCATGCCTTCCCTTTGGATTCATCCTTATCCACTCAAGCTCTTTTTGCAAAGTCTTTTGTCTTTCTGACTCATGCTTTTCTTCTTCTCTTAATCTTTTCTCTTTTTGATCAAGCCAGGAAGAGTAGTTTCCTTTCCATGGAATTCCCTTGCCTCTGTCGAGCTCAAGTATCCACCCTGCGACATTGTCAAGAAAGTATCTATCGTGCGTTACTGCAATTATAGTCCCTTCATATTGCTGCAAATGGTGCTCAAGCCATGCTACTGTTTCTGCATCAAGATGGTTTGTGGGCTCATCCAAAAGAAGAATATCTGGCTTTTGGAGTAGTAAACGGCAGAGTGCAACACGCCTTTTTTCCCCTCCGGAAAGCACTTCTGTTATAGAATCTTCGGGCGGGCATCTTAAAGCATCCATTGCCATATTAAGCCTTGAATCAAGATCCCATGCATTTGCATTATCAAGTTTTTCCTGTATTTTGCCCTGCTTTTCAAGAAGCGCGCTCATCTCATCTTCGCTCATTGGCTCTGCGAATTTTTCATTTATTTCATCATATTCTTTAAGCATTTTAACTGTTGCAGAAACCCCTTCTTCAACTATTTCCCTTACAGTTTTTTTAGGATCAAGATATGGCTCCTGCTCAAGATAACCTATTGTGAATCCAGGAGAGAGAACTGTTTCTCCGTTAAATTGGGTATCTACCCCTGCAAGTATTTTAAGTAGAGAGCTTTTTCCCGAACCATTAAGTCCAAGAACCCCTATTTTAGCGCCATAAAAATAGGAGAGATAAATATCTTCCAGAATTTTTTTTGTTCCGTGTGTTTTGCTTACTCTTATCATTGAGTATATTACTTTATTATCTTCGTTTGCCATTTTTTCCTCTTGTGCGATTTATATTTTAAAGTTTTGCCTGATTTGTTTTGGTTATTTTATTAAAAATTTCATTTATTTTCAATAGAAAGCAAGGTACCATAATTTGAGTTCTATTCAATATAGTTTTAAAGAGATTTTCAGACTTCTTTTCCTTTTGCCTTGTTTTTTGTGCAAAAAACAATTATATTTGCCCTTATATTCGTGTAAAATATCCGTTTTTTTGGGCTTATTTTCGTGCAATTCTAAACTTCACTGGAGGTTAAATTTTGAGTAAGACATATATAAAGCGCAGTATTGATAATGAGCTTTTAGCATGGAAAAACGAAAAAAAGCGCAAGGTATTATTGATTCGCGGGGCGAGGCAGGTTGGAAAATCAAGTTCTGTTAGAAAATTGTCTGAAAAATTTGTACATTTTTTGGAAGTGAATTTTGAAAAGGACCAAAAAGCGCACAAAATATTTGAGGGAGACCTAAATCCAAAAGAGATCTCTGAAAAGCTTTCCATATTATTTAAAATCCCGATAATTCCGGAAAAAACACTAGTTTTTTTTGATGAAATTCAAAGTTGTCCAAAAGCAATTAGCTCATTGCGTTTTTTTTATGAAAATTATCCAGAACTGCATGTTATAGCAGCGGGTTCGCTTTTGGAATTTGCGCTTGAAGCTTTACCATCTTTTGGTGTTGGCAGAATCAGCTCTATTTTTATGTATCCTCTTTCTTATAAAGAGTTTATATTGGCATGCGGCGAAGATGCTCTTTGGGAAAAAGTTTGTGAATCCTCACCAGAAAAGCCTATATTCGAAACGTTTCACGAAAAATGTCTGGAGTATTTAAAAATATTTCTTATAATAGGCGGAATGCCTGCTGTAGTTGCAAACTATATTGAGGATATACCCAAACATGGTTTGCAAAAGGGAACTTTTAACGCAAAGGATCCTGGGGCTAGTTCACAAATACTCAAGTCTCAAAGGATTTTGAGCGATTTAATTTCTTCGCTTAAAACTGATTTTTCAAAATACAAAAAAAGAGTTCCAGATTTGCGAATATCAGTTGTGTTTAACGCAGCAGTAAATCAAAGCGGAAACAGGTTTAATTACTCTAAAGTTGAGCATTTGAATTATCGTCAAGTTAAGGAAAGTTTAGAGTTGCTGCAAAATGCAGGGCTTTTGCTACAGGTTGTACACTCATCAGCTAACGCGCTGCCGCTGGGGGGAGAAGTAAGTTTTAAAAAGCAAAAATATTTACTTTTAGATACTGGTATTTTTCAGCAATTAGCAGGTCTGGAATTATCGGATATTTTATTTAATACGGATATTTCCCTGGTTAACAAAGGAGCAATTGCTGAACAATTTGTTGGTCTTGAGTTATTAAAATCATCTTCTTGTTATCAGTCATGTGATTTATATTTCTGGTCCCGGGAGAAGCAACAAAGTAATGCGGAAATTGATTTTGTTATTCAAAGAAACGGGAAAATCATCCCTATTGAAGTAAAGTCCGGTAGCTCAGGCAAAATGCAAAGTAT
>WRFK01000266.1 GCA_009778835.1 Spirochaetaceae bacterium | reverse complement strand
TTTTTTGGTTGAATGATCCGGAAGAATAAGGGATGCAAGCATTGGAGTTAAGGTAAAGGATATTAAAAGCGAGAAAATAGTCGCGAATACTATTGCCATTGCGAATTCCCTTAAAAAAAGACCTGCTATGCTGTCCATTGTCGCAAGAGGGAGGAATACGCCGATATTTGTAATTGTTGACGCGAATACAGCGACAACTACTTCGTTTGTGCCGTTAAGCGCTGCTTCTTTTTTTCCATGTCCAAGATTTTTATGCCTGAAAATGTTTTCAATGATTACAACAGAATTTATAACAAGAATACCTACAGATGTTGAAAGGCCCATTAGTGTCATCATGTTAATGGAGTACCCCATCATTTGTAAGGTAAGAAATGTAGGTATAAGCGAGAAGGGCATTGTAAGAGCAACTATGATTGTAGAACGTAAATCATGCAGAAAGAAAAGGAGTATCAACGAAGTAAGAATTATGCCCAGGATTATGTTAGACATTGTGTCGTTTGCTGTGGACTCAATATTTTTTGCCATCTCGTTTACTATCTCAAGGTGTACTCCGCGGGGAAGGTCTTTATTTAGTCCGGCAATTATTTTTCTTACATCTTTTGCAATTGTAACAGCATTGCCTTCCGGGCTTTTTATTATGCTTAGAAGAATTACATTTTCATCTCTGATATCTGTTATTGCGTCATAATAAATTGTTTTTACCCTTATTTCCTCTCCGCTGTCTGTAATTTCCGCAATTTCTCCAAGTCTTTTCTGCCCAAAAGCTGTCATTATTGGAAAGTCCCTGATTTCTTCTATGGATTTAAATTCACCTTCTATTTTTACACTGTACTCCTGTCCCTTGTTTTTAAAAGTACCAGCAGGCATATTCATATTTGAAGCTGCAAGTATCTGGTTTATGAGAGCAAGAGATGTTCCATTCTGCTGAAGAGTTCTGTTTTCAAATGCCATATGTATTTCTCTTTTTTGACCGCCTGTAAGAGAAACGCTGCCGACATTGGCGATTTGAGATAAAAGGTCTTTGATTTTTTTATCTCCCAATTCATATAATTCCTGCATTGAAATATTTCCAGAAAGGATAAGATCTACAATAGGAATTGCCTGGATATCGAATTTATCAACAATTGGAGCATCTGCTGCATCCGGTAAGTCGTTTAATATTGTATCAACTTTTGCCCTTACCTCCTGATATGCAACGTTCTGGTCTTTTGAAAGATCAAACTGAATAATTACAATAGACGCGCTGTCCAGCGAATATGAATTCATGATTTTTATACCGCTGATCGTTGTGACAGAATCTTCGATTTTTTTTGAAATCTGCATTTCTATTTGTTCCGGGTTTGCGCCTGGATAAATAGTCTGTATAACTATAAATGGAAATTCTATATTTGGAAGAAGGTTAAGAGGCAGTGATATAAATGCTATTGTTCCAAAGAGAATAAGCGCTGCCAGAAACATGCTTACCATTACCGGCCGCTTAACAGAAAGATTAGATAAAAACATGATTATTCTCCTGTTACCACTCTTATTTTGGCAGAGTCTGTAATAAATTTACTGCCTTCGGTAATTAAGGTATCTCCTTCGGCTAACCCATGAGTAATTTCAATTCTTTCGCCGGATTGCCAGCCTGTTTTTACCATTTTTTTTATTGGAGCGCTGTCCTGTCCAAGAATATATACATAACTTCCGTCGTTATCGCTAAGCAGATATTTTTTTTCAATTGCTATTGCAGCTTTATTTTCATATGCGAATAAATTTATATCTGCATTGACTCCGCTCATAATAGTATGCTCTTTATTTTCAAATTCAATAAATGCGCCAAAAGCCTGCCTTGAGGGATTAAGAGAAAGATCTATTTGTGTTGTTTTTCCTTTTATTGTGTTTCCTTCCCATATTGCTTCGGCATTAAGTCCTTTTTTAACTTTGGAAATATCTTTTTCCAGTACCCAGACTTTTCCTGTAAGCTTGTCATAATTGGTAACAGTAAAAAGATGATCCCCGGAGCTAACGTTTTCAGAAACTCTTACATCGAGCCTTGTTATATATCCGCTTATTGGAGCTGTAACATTAACCATTTTATTCACATTATCCCAATTTGCTTTTGCAACATCATAACCGGTTTTTGCATTGTCATAGTCTTGTCTTGAAACACCCTTGCTCTTATAGAGCTGTTCGATCCTTTTAAAGGTTTCTCTGGAATTTTCATGAGCAGCTTTAGCCTGATAATAATTTGCAGAAGGGTTATTCAAGGGAAATTTAATAATTACAGTATCTTTTTCTACGAAATCCCCAACTTTAAAAAGAACTTTTTCAACAGAATCTTTTATTAACGATGTTGCCGAAGATTCTGTAATGCCTGTAACTGTAGCAGTATATTTAAGAGCTACTGCAAATTCCTGTTTTTTTATTTCCATTGTTTTTACAGGAACTCCTTCATCTTCATGTATTTGTGTAATGCTTCGTGTTTCAAGATTTTCATCGTATTTTTTTGCTGAGCATGCTGAAATCAGAAAAAATATAGTAACACACGTTGATAGTAAAAGAAATTTATTAATATGCATTTAATTCTCCTTTTTCTTATTGGGTATATTATTAAAAAGACCGTATAAAAATATAT
>WRFK01000265.1 GCA_009778835.1 Spirochaetaceae bacterium | reverse complement strand
GCAGGGGCAGATGTGGTTATCACCAATAAAACCCCTATTTCAAAAAAAGCCATTGAGAGCTCTCCTGATCTTAAATACATTGGTATTCTTGCCACTGGTTACAATATCGTTGATTACAAGGCAGCCAGAGAAAAAGGAATTCCCGTGACAAATATTCCTACCTATGGAACAGATGCAGTAGGGCAGTTTGCCATAGCGCTTCTTCTTGAGATATGCCACCAGATTGGCCACCACGGCTGGGCAGTAAAAAAAGGGCGATGGGAAAGCAGTCCTGATTTTTGTTTCTGGGATTATCCTCTTATAGAGCTTGCAGGCAAAACCATGGGGATAATCGGCTTTGGCCGCATAGGGCAGTGTACAGGCAGGATCGCAAAAGCTTTAGGCATGGAGGTAATTGCCTTTGACGGAATGCCTAACGAAGCTGGAGCAAAAATCGCTGCCTATGTTTCTCTCGATGAACTTTTTTCCCGCGCCAATGTTATCTCCCTTCACTGTCCCCTTTTTCCGGAAACTCAAGGTATTATCAATCATAAAAACATTGCAAAAATGAAGGATGGGGTAATTATTATCAATAGTTCGAGAGGGCCCCTTATTGTTGAACAGGATCTGGCAGATGCCCTTAACTCAGGTAAGGTTTACGCTGCGGGTGTAGATGTGGTTTCTGTTGAGCCGATCAAAGGGGATAATCCGCTGCTTAAAGCAAAGAACTGTATAATAACGCCGCACATTGCATGGGCTCCAATAGAAAGCCGTCGCCGGCTTATGGAGATAGCGGTAAATAACTTACAGGAGTTTGTCGCAGGCAAGCCGGTGAATGTAGTAAATTAAGAGGTAATTATAAATTCCTTGTCTTTATCAAGGGTGATATATTCTGCCTGGGATTTACCGTTAACTAAAATGTTTTTAAGGAGAGCATTATGAAAATCGTCATTCTGGATGGGTATACAGCAAATCCAGGAGATCTTTCATGGGAAGATTTTAAAAAACTGGGAGAACTTACAGTGTACGATCGCAGCCCAATTAATGACGAGGCTGAAATTATCCGGCGCATAGCAGGAGCAGATGTGGTTATCACCAATAAAGTCCCGGTGTCGAAAAAAGCCATAGAGAGTTCTCCTGATCTTAAATACATTGGCGCTTTTGGGACAGGATACAATGTTATAGATTGCAAAACAGCCAGGGAAAAAGGAATACCTGTTTCGAACATTCCTTCCTACGCAACAAAAGCAGTTGCTCAGTTTGCTATATCACTGCTTCTTGAAATATGCGGCCGTGTAGGCCACCACGACCTGGCAGTAAAAGAAGGGCGCTGGGAAACCAATCCCGACTACTGTTTCTGGGATTATCCGCTCATAGAGCTTGCAGATAAAACCATGGGGATAATCGGCTTTGGACGTATAGGACAATGCACAGGCAGGATCGCAAAAGCTTTGGGCATGGAAGTGATCACCAGCAGCAAAACTCCCACTGAGGAGGGAGCAAAAATTGCCACCTATGTTTCCCGCGAAGAACTCTTTGCCCGCGCTGATGTTATCTCCCTTCATTGTCACCTTTTTCCCGAAACCCGGGGGATTATCAACCGGGAAAGTATTGCCAAAATGAAGGATGGTGTTATTATCATCAATACTGCAAGAGGCGCGCTTATTGTTGAACAGGATCTGACAGATGCTCTTAACTCAGGTAAGGTTTATGCTGCTGGTGTGGATGTGGTTGCTATTGAGCCGATCAAGGGAGACAACCCCCTACTTAAGGCAAAGAATTGTTTTATAACCCCACACAATGCATGGGTGCCTCTGGAAAGCCGGCGCCGGTTATTGGAAATGGCAGTGAATAACATACAGGAATTTTTAGCAGGCAAGCCAGTGAATGTTGTTAATTAAGTATTTCGACAAAAAGTAAAAATATCTTTTACTTGAATTTGTTTTAATGCTAATATGATAAAAAGATGTTTAAAATAAAAAATAACTAAATTATATTTAGGGAAGGAGAAAAAGTATGAGTTGTTGTAATGAGAGCAAAAGAAATGGCGAGTCGCTGATGATTATAGGTCTTGGCGAAATAGGTGGCAAAGCTTTGGAAATTCTTGCAAGAAGACCTGGCATGGGCCGCATCATTGCCGCTGATTTTAATGTTGAGTATGGAAAACAGAAGGTCAATAATGCATTATTCGGCGCTGCCATGGAAGGGTATTATCCAAATATTGTTTTTACCCCTATAGACCTTAATAATATTGACCAGACTGCACAAACCCTTGCTAAGTATAACCCTGCTGTTATTTTCAACTCAACAAGCCTGCAGTCCTATTGGATGGTTGAGCTTCTTCCCAAAGAGATACATAAAAAAATACAGGAAATATCTTACGGAATATGGATCCCCATGCATCTTACATTATGCTACAAACTTATGCTTGCTGTAGAGAAATCAGGAATAGATACAAAGGTTGTAAACGGAGCATACCCGGATGCTGTAAACCCTGCAATAAGCAAAGTGTGTCAGTATCCTGTATCAGGAATTGGTAACGGAGAGCTTGTTATCCCACAGATCAAGAAAGTAGTCTCAGATAAACTTGGTGTTCCGATGAAAAGCGTTACATGCCTTTTGATACAGCACCATTATGCAGAG
>WRFK01000264.1 GCA_009778835.1 Spirochaetaceae bacterium | reverse complement strand
GGGAGATGTAATATACAGCAAAGGCGAAAGCAGCGATAGTGTTTTTCTTATACGAAAAGGGGTTGTCGAAACCTTAGACTATAATGGTTCGGATTATGTAAGATTAAATGTTATATCAGCAGGGCGCTATTTTGGGGAAAGGGCAGCGCTCTTTAATCAAAAAAGAATTTATACTGTAAGAGCGTTATCTGATGTCTCGTGTTGCAGTATTTCCGGAAAAAATTTCAGAAGACTTATCCACTCTTCAAAAGCTTTTTCAAAAGCAATGAGTACAATACTGCGGGATAAACAGGGAATATTCTCTGCATTTGACAGATTTAAAGCAGAAGTCCTGCAGGGAATAACAAGAGGGCATATACAGATACGAGATCTTATTCCATATTATAAAGATATGGAGCCTGCCATGCATAAGCTGTTACTGAAAGAAGATGAAGTTGATACATCAGTGCTCGATTATGCAGTAAAAAGGCTCCCTTCAAATGTTACCGAGAATTTTGTTTATATACTTATAGACGAACTTTATGACCATATACCAGAGCCATGGAAACTTTTTGAACCTGTTCCTGCTGCTGCAAGACGCAGGAGAGAATGGAAGATGATAAATGGTCAAACAATGATGCTTTACAGACCAGGTATAACAGATCTTCTTGACCTTATTACCTGTCTTTGTGTGTTTGTCGTAGAAACAGAAAAAATACGAAAAAAACTTTCAGAACATAGATTGCTAATTTCATTAAAAAATCACATATCAAAAAATGAATCTCTAAAAGATAAAAAAAAGGTAGATGCTGTTTTTCTAAGAACACTTCCTTTTTCAGTAAAAGAACTTTCCGGGCTTAAAACTATATGGCCAACTGATACTGTAAAATATATTTATAATGTTGCTATCCACAGCGGGATCTTTAGTCTCATTATAAAAAAGCAGATCGATGTATATAATACAAGAAGAGCTGAAAGGTGGCTTTCACAGATAGGAAATTCTGTAAAAGATCTTACAGGATACAGGGTGAGTGAACTTCCGGAGAATGTTAAAGTCCACGTTATAAGCAGCAATACTCATTCAGTAATAAACTGCCTTAACCATGAATTAATTTCAAGAATAGACGAAATTATTTCGTGGGGTGAAAAAACACATCATCCTGCTTTAAAAAATAAATGGTTTAACAGACATGATTTACTTTATGCTCTTTCAAAAGATTTTATAAAAGAAAAAGATGAAAATGATGTACTAAAATTTGAAAATAGCGATGGAGTTATCAGGCTTAAAAGAACAGAATCCACAGGAATTCAGGTACAGCTTTTTAGCTTAAAGAAACTGAAAAAAAAGAAAATCGATCCAGGTCTCCCTTCTATTCCAAAGGATACAAACGCAATTATTATTAATATTGACTATGCATTTGGAGAACAGGCAGAAGAAATTATGAGAAGCCTTCTTCTGCAGTTTGGAAGAAATATAAGCAGTATCAACATTATGGGCAAGGCTGGAGCTCTTGTTGGAAAAAGGGGAGATATTCTAATTCCTGACCTTTTTATTGAACAATCAGAAGATCTTTTCCAGCCAATAAAAAATCAAGCTCTTTTAAAAATTAACCGTTTGCAAAAAAGACTGGATGGAACTAAAATACATAAAGGGCCAATGCTTACTGTTGATGGCACGCTTTTTCAAAATACTATGATGCTCTCTTTTTATAAGCATATTTGGGACTGTATTGGCCTTGAAATGGAAGGGATATACTATTTGAGACAAATAATAGAAGGAGTACAGCATGGACTTATTCCTAAAAATCTTTTTACAAGTTTTTATTATTATGTTTCAGATCTTCCTGCTGATGCCGGAAGCCAGCTCTCTACCGGGATGCAGTTTTCCGAGGGGATCCCTCCTCTTTATGCAATTACAAGGGAAATTCTTACAGATATTTTCTTAATTGAATCAGGAGAAAAAATTGATGAAGAAAGTTTTAATAATTGATGAAAATGATGAATTCCGCGAATATCTATGCAAAAAAATAGAAGAGCATGGCTTTGACGTCACTGCAGGTTTAAATGGTCTTGATGGTTCTCTAAAGTTAAGAAAAATTATTCCGGATCTTATTATAATGGATCATTCTCTGACAAGAAAAACGTTTTTCGAAGTTGTTGCAGAAAAAGTAGATAATCCAAATACTATATCTGTACCTGTTGTCCTGCTTACAAATAAAGTCGATAAAAGCAAAATTGCTGAATATGCAAAATATGGAATAAAAAAAATATTTTCCAAACCTTTAAGAATAGATTCTCTTTTAAAAGGGATATCTGAAATACTTGGAACAACATTTGAAGTAGATGACACTCCTTGTATTATTGAAGCAAATTTTAACGACGAAATTATTTTTATAGAAATAGCGCGTGGTCTTAATATCGAAAAAATTGAAATACTCAAATTTAGACTTGAAGAACTTGTCAATATCTATAATATATCAGTTCCTAAAGTACTTCTTATGATGAGTGGAATCAAAGTTGAAGATAAAAATATTTATAAACTCAGAACACTTCTTGATATTGTTGTAAAAACTGTTAAAGAAAATTTTGATAAAATAATTGTACTGGCTAATGAAAAAACAATAAAAGATTATATAACTTGTGT
>WRFK01000263.1 GCA_009778835.1 Spirochaetaceae bacterium | reverse complement strand
TGGAGATATGGGAAATACTGGGAGAAATACTGGGCCTCACCTCCACTTCTCAATATACCATAATCAGCAGCCTATAGATCCCCTTAGTGTTCTAAGCAGATAATTTTTCATTCTCTATTCTGATTAATTAAAAGTAACTCTTTTATTAACTCAACGGGATATATCCGCTTACAGTTCTAACCAGATAACCAGAATATTTACCACGAACCACCACTAAAACCACATGACATGGAGATGCAAAAAAACTGGGTACCCCTCCGGAGGCTCCCTGCAAAACCACAACAGCGACATCCATGTCGCATTTTGGTACGCGGCATCCATGCCGCAGCTCCCCTATTTTTTGCACCTCCCTAACAGTTCATCACATAGTCATATAAATATTACCCTTCGTAGTGATCTTTGCATTGTGCAATTTCTAAATTATCTTTTTCTATGCGATATACTATACGATGTTTATTGTCTATCTTTCGCGACCACCATCCAGACAGATTATTTTTTAAGGGTTCTGGTTTACCTATCCCTTTAAAGGGATTTCTTTCAATATCCTTAATGATTTGATTAATTTTTTTTATCATATTTTTATTTTGTATTTGCCAGTAAAGATAATCTTCCCACCCTCTATCTGTCCATAATTTTTTCAAATGTTATTCCTCAATAAGCTCGTGCTCTGTCAACTTTCCTGCTTCGGCATCTGCAATAGATTTCATCAAAACTTTCATGTTAGATTCACTATAAAAAGTATCAGTTACAGTCGTAATTTCAAAAGGAATTTTCTGAAGTCTTACAGATGTTTTGGCAAAAACATTAAAAGCTGTACTCATAGTTAAACCTACATCAGAACAAAACACTTCAAATTGTTTTTTTAATTCAGAATCCATGCGAATATTTATATTTGTTTGTGCCATGACTTTCTCCTCGTATATAAATATACGCTATTTTATTTACAATGTCAATATAATTCGGTATTTTTATTGATTGATGAGAATAATAATATCTAGCTAGCACCATGGCAATATTTATACTTTTTCCCGCTTCCGCATGGGCACATGTCATTCCTGCCAACTTTGGGAACTGTTCTTCTTACCTGAGCATTTTCCGGAGCGCCTTTTTTGCCTTCACCTCTCCCTGCTGATTCAGCGCCAGATACTGAAAACTGTCCCATTGCATTATGGGTAGCCTGCCCTACATTGCGCACAGCTTTGGAGGTATCTTCATAATTGGTTTTTATTCTTACATTTAAAACTTTTCTTGCAACAGTAATCCGAATATCTGCTATAAGTTTATCAAAAATATCAAAGCCTTCGAGTTTATATTCAAGAAGAGGATTTTTCTGGCCATAAGATCTTAAGTATACTGCTTCCCTTAACTCCTCAAGATTTTCAAGATGATCCTGCCATTTTGTATCAACAAGCCGCATATACTCCATTCTGATATAAAAGTTAAAATTATCTTTGCCAACCTGTCCTTCTTTTTCAAGAATTTCTTTTCTTATATTTTCAATAACAGTTTCTTTTAATTTATCGGGCTTCATACCTTTTAAATCTTCTGCAGGAATTTCAGCTTTATAAAAGAAAAGCTCCTGAATTTTATCTATGAAAAAAGTATTATCTTTTTCAGACTCTTTTGATTCATCTATAAGATCATCAATATATTCTTCTATAATCGCAACAATTCTTTCGCTCAAGTTATTGTCTTCAAGAATTTTATCGCGCTGCCCATAGATAAATTTTCTATGTTCATTAAGAACGTTATCATAATCTAAAAGATGTTTTCTTATTTCATAGTTTCTTTCTTCAACTTTTTTTTGCGCTTTCTCTATTGACTTGCTGATCCATGGATGGTGTATAGGTTCTTCGTCTTTCATTCCTATTCTGCTCATAAAAGACTTCATATTTTCGCCGCCAAAAAGCCTCATAAGAGTATCATCAAGCGAAATATAAAATTTTGAACGGCCCGGGTCACCCTGTCTTCCGGAACGCCCTCTCAACTGATTATCAATTCTCCTTGATTCATGGCGCTCGGTTCCTACAACAAAAAGTCCCCCTGCTGCTTTTACAGCTTCATAATCTTTTCTCCAGGTTTCATATTCTTTTTTTAGCGCAACGTCAAAAACTTCCGGAGAAGCTTCGGTTCCTGCTGCTCTTCTTGCCCTGAATTCAGGATTTCCTCCAAGCTTGATATCTGTTCCGCGTCCTGCCATATTTGTTGCAATTGTAACAGCACCCACTGCTCCTGCTTCCGCAATAATAAGCGCTTCTCTTGCATGATTCTTTGCATTTAAAACTTCATGTCTTATGCCTTTACGAGTAAGGAATTTGGAAAGCTCTTCTGATTTTTCAATAGAAACAGTACCTACCAGCACAGGCTGCCCATTTTTATGTGCGCTTTCTATTTCAGATATAATGGCATCAAGTTTAAAACTCTCATTTAAATATATCTCATCTTCGTTATCTGCTCTTATTACAGGCCTGTTTGTGGGGATAACAACTACATCAAGATTATAAATTTTGGCAAACTCTCTTGCTTCTGTATCCGCAGTTCCTGTCATACCCGATATTTTCCCATACATACGGAAAAAATTCTGGAATGTTATTGTCGCAAGTGTTTTATTTCTTCTTGCAAC
>WRFK01000262.1 GCA_009778835.1 Spirochaetaceae bacterium | reverse complement strand
TCGGACAGCTCTGAAAACGGGATATCAATGGTGTTTGTAACAACACCTTCTATAAGAATCATTGCCCTGTATATAGCTTTTCTTGCTTCATTCAGATAATTCTCGTTTTTTACCCCAAGCAATGTTGTAGAGAGGGTATTTAATAAAATAAAATAGGAACCAAGATTTAAAACAGCATCTGCTATTTCAATTTTAGCATATTCCGGATTTTCCACATTGTTTGCTTTAATATCTAAATTAAATTTATTCTCTTTGGCTACAATTTCATCCATTATTTTTTTATACTTGTTAATGTAATCTGAATAATTATTTCTTGCCTGCTGAGTTATCTTAGCCATTCTACCCTCTTTTAAGACTTTTTACTTTCAAGCATTACTCTTGCGTGTTCGAGCGAAACATCGCCTTCCTGATCGCCCGACAACATACGGGCAATTTCAGTTACCCTCAAGCTATTTTCAACCATATCTGCTCTGGTAAAAGTTCTCTGGTTTTCTATAATCTTTCTTACTCTTATATGGTTATCGGCATTAACTGCTATAGAGGCAAGATGTGTTATACAAATTATTTGTTTTGTTTTTGATAGTTTTTGCAAATGATAGCCAATAGAAACAGCAATTTCGCCTCCAATACCTGAGTCAATTTCATCAAAAAGCATGGAATCAACAGGATCATTGGCAGAAAGCACACTTTTTACAGCAAGCATTATTCTTGAAAGCTCGCCTCCGGATGCTATTTGTTCCATTGGTTTAAGAGGTTCTCCGGTATTAGGAGATATTAAAAATTCTATTTTATCAAACCCATAAGATGCGCAAACAGGTTTTCCTGATTCATTTTTTCTTACATTTACTGAAATTTTAAATTTAACATTAGGCATTCCAAGGGATTTAAGAACTTCTTCAATCTGCTTTTCAAGTAATGCGCCATTTTTTATTCTTTTTTCTGATAGCGCATTGGCTTTTTTAATAACTTCTTCTTCTTTTTTCTTTATATCTTTTTTTAACTCTTCCCTGTTTGCATCAAAATTTTCCAGCTCAGAAAGCCTCTCGGAAGAGTTTTCCAGGTATTTTAATACATCATTAAGAGTTGTCCCATATTTCTTCTTAAGTTTATAAATAACAGAAAGTCTTTCTTCATATAGCTGAAGTTTTTCAGGGCTAAAATTATCTTTTAATATGTAATCTCTGAGGGTCCCGGAAATATCTTCCAGATCAAAAAAAGAATTTGACATTCGCTCTAAAAAACTATTCAGATTTTCATCTATTGCTGCTGCGGAAGTAAGAGAATTAAGAGCTATTTTTAGTTTTGATAAAAGACCTGCATTGCTCCCTGAAAGCTGTTCATGAGCTTCTTCGACAAATTTAAAAAGTTTTTCATGTTCCAGAAGCATTTTATGTTCTTTTTCGATTTTCTCATCTTCACCAGGAATAAGCTTTGCTTCTGAAATCTCAGCTATTACAAATTTTAAAACATCGATCTCTCTTAACCTTTCTTTTTCCGAGAGTTCATGTTCAGAAAGTTTCTTTTTTAATTTTGACAACTCATCAAATAATGAAGAAAACAGCGCAACATCATCGCTTATACCTGAATAGTTATCAAGGAGCATCCGCTGTCTATCCTCGCTTATAAGAGTATGGTGTTCGTGCTGTCCATGTATATCAAAGAGAAATGATGAAAGTTCCACAAGTTCATTTCTTGCCAGGGGAATAGATTGCACAGTAATAGAGCCTCTGTGATTTGATTTTAAAGTTCTTCTTATGATAAGAGTGTTTTCTTCAGGCGTTATTTCTTTGGAGGCAAGCCATTTTGCAAGTTCAGGATCGTTATTTACTGTAAAAACACCTGATACTTCGGCAGAATCTGTTCCTGTACGGATAATACTGTTATCGCCTTTATTTCCTTTAAGAAGAGAGATAGCCCCTGCGATAAGAGATTTGCCAGAACCAGATTCCCCTGTGAGAATATTAAAACCAGGTTTGAAATCTATTTTTAGATTATCAATTAAAGCAATATTGTTTATATATAATTCTTCAAGCATTATTTGGCCCCCCAGACCAGTTAAGCTTGGTTTTTACCTTGCTAAAAAAAACATCTTTTTCAGCTTTAATAATATGGGTATTGTAAGATGATTTTTCAACAATAATTGAATCATTTTCTTTAAGGTGAAAAATCTCCTGACCATCTGATGTCAAGATAATATCTACACGTTGTTCTTTTTCTATATTGATTTTGATCTTCTTATCAACAGGCAGAACAATCGTACGGTTTGAAAGTGAATATGGGCAAATAGGAGTTAGTATAAAAGCATCCATTTCCGGATAGAGCAATGGGCCTCCTGCTGCCGCAGAATAAGCTGTGGAACCTGTGGGTGTTGATACAATTATGCCATCTGCTTTATACCTGCCAAGATATAAATCTTCTACATAAACATCCAGATTTATAATTTTTGCCGCACCATTTGCCGTTATTACAGAATCATTAAGACAGATAACTTCATATTCTTTTTTATTGTCGCGGAAAACAGAAACATTGAGGAGAATATGCTTTTTAAGCATATAGTTATTATTTATAAAAGACTCAAGGCTGGTTTTCCAGTTATTTTTTTCAATCTCTGTTATAAAACCTAT
>WRFK01000261.1 GCA_009778835.1 Spirochaetaceae bacterium | reverse complement strand
CAGCTATGTATATATCACCATTGCTTTTAACAGCAAGCGAACAAATTGCAACCTCATCGCCTGCATAATTAAAAGGGCCTGCAAATCTTTCATTCCTCACCCATTCTATGCCATCTGCTGTTGTAGCAATAGACAAAAATACAACACCTCTGTTTTCATCATGCTTCACAAACTCATGCCACACTATAGCAGTAGTTCCACCGACAAAAGCAGTTGTATGGAATCTTCCATTTGAGGGAACAATAACTTTTTGAGCATCCCAGTAGATATCAACAGAAAACAATGATGAAGGTATGAAAAATAAAAGGAGTATTATAAGAGGAAGTATATATTTATGAAATCGCGGTGCTGCAGCGCAGGAGTGCTCTACAGCATCCCTGTGGTGGCCCTGCTTATATGAAATCATATTCTTGATTCAATTCTCCTTTTAAGCTCAAGAAGAGGTGTATAATTTCTATTTCTTGGATCCTGAAGCAACCTTTCAACAATTGTAAGAGAAACATAGAAATTTCCATTAACAAATTCCTGCTCTGCTTGCCTGTACTGCTGCTGTGCATCATTTGAAAGAACAACAGTTGCTGATCCGCCCATTTCTGTCTGCACCCTGTCTTTAAGAGTTGTTATTCTGTTATCATTTGGATTTAGCTCAAATGCTCTGTTAAGATATGCGAGCGCTGTGGGGAAGTTGCTTCTAACATTGCTTGAAACAATTGTAAAAGCTCTTTGATATAGAGTTTCTGCTTCTCTGATTTTTGCAGGATCAGGAGGTGCAGTCCTTATACCAAGCCTGATTTCTGTTCTATTGATTACTTGCGCTATTCCAGGATAGTTAGGCTCTATAACTCTAAGGTCATTAAGGATTATATATGCTTCAGCAGGGTTAACATCAATCATTTGTACTGCAAAATTATATCGTTCTCTAAACAATACATTAAAGTTTTGTTGGTCCTTAAGCTGCATAATTCTAAGAGAAAGAACACTTGCTTCCTGGTTCAAAGGAAAAGGTATAGTTACAAGAAGAAGTTTTTCTTCTGCACGCCCAAGATGGCTCAACATTTCTGTTCTGTTGCCTTGCTGGTTTGCAGAAACAGCACTAAGATAATCGCCTCTTGCAAGATTTAATATTTGAGTCATCTCATTGTAAAGAGGATCTGTTTCTGTAATAACTCTGCCTGTCCTGACTGACAGAGCTGTCTGCACAAGACCAAGCCAGAATTCAAGCTCTGTGTTATTATCTTCATGGTTTACAGTACGCCATAATGTTTGCGAACTTAAAAGAAGGTTTTCAGCATCTCCAAATCTTTCTCTTGCATAAAGATTTTTTGCTTCAGTAAGATTTTTTCTAACTGACTCAATTACAACAGTTGTCTGTTTGGCCAAAATATCATCTGATAATGTAAATATTTCCCTGTCGCTGTTGGTTCTAAGCTGTGTATCTTCATTTAAATTAAGCGAATTAACATAGCTCTCTCTTGCTTGCTGTAAATTCTGCCGCGCTTCATCAAAATTATTTCTGGCAAGATTGGTTCTTGCTTCTGCAATATATCTGCTGCCCTGATTTCTAAAGACTTCTGCATTGGTAAGTAGCTCGCGTGAAGTCTGCATATATCTGCTTATTTCGCTGCGAAGTGATACAATAGCCGCTAAATCATCATTAACATTTTCACCGCTCTCTTTTACAGCAGGATATGATAAAAAATCACTGCCTTGTTCAGAGATCAATGATAAGACACCTTTAAGATCTTTTTCAGTGTCTGTAAGTCCTGCCATTGTTTTTGTAAAAATATCCATAGCTCTTTGGTTATACCTTGCAACAATAGTATATGAGCCTTCTCCTGTTCCTATTGTTGTTTGGATACCATCAACCATTTCAAATCCTGATTTTGCATCTGCTAATTGAGCCTGGAACCTATATGATATTGGTAAATATGCAAGATCTATTCCTTTCCTGATAATGGAAACTGCAAGCTGATTAAACCTTGTTTCATATTCTCCGAAAAGATTCTTCATTTCTGTGGAAAGATTTAATGCATTGTCTACATAAAGATCTGCGGCTTTTAGCTTTGCCATAGATTCTTCATTTTCTTTCCAGACTGTATGATTTATTGAAATCATTCCATTATCTGTTATTACCTGATTACGATAAGCAACAATATTATTAAAACCTGTTTCTCGGGAATAATTATTTTCTATTAAAGTTACCCTCTGCATGATTTGAGATAACATTAGATAATCGTTGCTTGCTTTTATTTTCTTTTCTGAATCATAATATTGAGGTATGTAGTTTATTAATTTATTCCTTGACCATCCCGAGAAACCATACCCTTCAGCCGGGCTTATACTATACCCTTTCAAAGAAATAATATTATTTTCGATTTCACTATAGCTTTTTGCAATATCAAAACTGATTTCAGCGTTGCGGAATTGTCCTTCGCTAAATTGTGTTTTTCCTCTGTTAAAAAACCTATCTGTATGCAAAGCAAGGAGAACTGAATTTTCATTGATTACATTATGCCATAAATGATCAACAGCAGCTAAAATACCTTCTTCAGTAGAAATTGTGCCTCTGCCTTTTATAATTTTATTAACTGTGGAAATATAAGGTATATCATACTCACCAGTACGCAATAATTTTTCTTTTTTCTGATCTAATCTG
>WRFK01000260.1 GCA_009778835.1 Spirochaetaceae bacterium | reverse complement strand
ATTTGTTTTGATGCCATTCTATTGGCTCAAAGAATCCAATCTTTCCAAAGCCCAGTAAGTATATTTACGGACGCGACTGTCCGGATCATTTTTCAAATTTTCAAGCACTTCCTGGCTATGGGAACTTTTCAGCTTTTCCAGAGCTTTAACTACACACACGCGTACTTCCTCATCAGGATCTTTCGCAGCAAGAACAAGACCCCGGAAAGCAGGCAGTGTCTCTAAAAGCGAAAGGAACATAGCTGCTTCTCTTCTAATCTTTGCATCCTTGTTTAAAAGCTGTCTTTTGGTTTCGTCAACAAACCCTGTCTCTTCAAGAATTTTTACAAGATATGGTTTTAAAGAGGCAACTTCTGATTTAAGCATTTCAATAATTTGAGGTTCAGCTTTTTTCCCTTGTGCTTTGAAAACAGGAATTAATTTTTCTCTTAGCTGCGGCTCTGCATCCCTGAAAATCTCAACCAGTTGTGTAATATCGCGCCTTGCTACTCTCATTGCAAGGGCTTTTACAACATATTCACTTAACTCGACGAAAGAATCCAAAACAGAAACAAGAATTTTTATCCCCTCTGGGTTTGAAGAGTCTCCTAATCCATTAATAACAGATATTTTTACCGCATCAATTTCACCGGGATCAGATACGATATTTTTCAATATTTCCATGGCAGCAGCATTGCCATGCTTTGCGATAACTTCCGCTGTAGTAACGCGCACTCTTTCAATTGGATCATGCAGCATAGAAGTTTCCTGATTAAGAAGTTTTATTTCTCCAAATCCCAAAAGCGCTTTAATTGCCGCAACACGAACATCAGGATCAACGTCTTTTAAAGAAGCACTGATTTGTTTTAAAAACTTTTCGTTTTCTGTTATTGGGAGAATGGTAATTAAAGAAGCGCGTACCTTCGCATCTGGTGATTCAAGGAGAAGCTTTACTTTTTCCTCAAACACTTCTTTCGGATAATTGGCGATCAGCCGGGCAAATTCTTCTGCTTCATCCAGGGTTAGTGTTGGAAGGCTTTCCAATATCCTAAGGAGACAGAATGGACAGCGCAGAGCGCCCAGAATTTTTAATGCCGAGATACGCACCACATGGGGATGAACTACACGACTGCCATTAAGTATTTGAAATACCTTTGAGAAAATTATATCAGGACTGAATGTCCCCAACACCTTAAGCAGTTCATCTCTTGAGGGGAAATTAATATCTTCCAGAAAACGAAAAAGATTGGGAACAAATAGTGCTTCGGCTTTTCTGGGGATTTTGGGCAAAATAACATCCAAGAAAGCCTTATCCTTCTCCCTGCGTAAAAGTTCTTCTACAAATATTTCCAGAGATTTAGAATCTCCGCTATTAGCAACTGCTTCCAAAGTTTTTTTATAGATTTCAATATTAGAAGGTTCAAGCTTCTTGTTATTGAAAAAATCAAATACTTTTTTTTCTAAATAGCAAACATTCTCTTGCGGACTCCCAATAGAGGATAAAAGCCTGGCAACAACCAGCAGGGGCGCTCCATCACCGGATGAATAATTTTTAAGAAAACCGGAAACATTAACTTTTAGAGCTTTTTGCAAAATAGAGACACTGTGTTCTATAGTACCTGGATCATCAAGTGTATTTTTTTCCAAAAGAGAGGTAAAGACACCGCATTTATCCAGAAAAAAAGCTGCAGGGAAACAAATCTCTTTATTTGAGCTCTCCAAAGAAAGTAAAGCAAAGTTTTTATCTTCCTGACAATCAGGATCAAGCAACTCAAGAACACGGGCGCTTTCATTATTATCCAGGGTTACATCTTTCAGGTTATAGCGATCCATAAATTCATTTGCAATGCGTTTGCGCGCTACTTCGCGTACTTCGAACACAGGATCATGGATCAGTTTTTCCCACAACACTTCCCAGGTTTTATCAGGACCAAAGGAGAATTTTTCTGTAAGAATTTTTCTTATGAGTGGATGCGGATCCAAAAGACCACTCTCCATATCTCTTTCTGTAAGATTTTCCTGATCAAGGAGTAAAATTCGGTATGCAAAATAGCGGGCGAACCACTCCGGCTCTCCTGTCAGTTCCTTTAAGAGCGCAGCATTATTCTCAAGAAACATCCTGCCAAAAGATGGATCAAATTCTTCTCCCCTGCACGATCCAGCCAAAAGACGTATAACTTTCTCATCGCCTTCTTTATGCATCCAGTTTATAAAGACTTTTTGCAGACGGGAATACTGTCCTGCTCTAATGAAAGCCTTAAACAAAGAACAAGCAGGACAATATAAAAGAACACGCAGCAAATCTGCGGACACAGGCAAAGCCGAGTGTGTAAGTTTTTGCACCCACCTGTCTGCAAGCCCAGTTTCCAGGACAACCTGCGGCCCCATTTTCCGAGTATATCTTTCCATGCGTTTCGAATAACGGATCAACTTCTCGGGCGAATAATGCAATCCAAATTTTCTTATAGCTTCCTTATGCTGCTGCTCATCCTGCCGTGTATTTATAATCCTGCGCAAACGAGCCTTAAATATTCTTGTTTTTATATACCAGATTATAAAAAGCAAAAGAAGAAACAACGCCACAGGCGCCGCGATATATAACCAGGAAGGGATATTGATTCCAAATAATGTATCAAAATACTTTGCCATAATCTTTTTCCTTTTTTATAAAATATTATTTT
>WRFK01000259.1 GCA_009778835.1 Spirochaetaceae bacterium | reverse complement strand
TGGTGAATATTTTAATAAATCCTTAGATACAGCGATAAAAGTTCATAATCAACTTAATACAATTTCAACACTGAAAAATTTAGTCACATCTTATGATAGAATTGGAGACAATTTTCATGCGTTAAAACAAAATGATGAAGCTCTTTCATATCGTATCCGTCAATTTAAGCAGTGAAAATGTTCCAAGGAAGCAAATTTTCCCAATCTTCAGATGCATTGGCAAGTGGCGCTTTTTCAAAAAGAGCCATCAAATACTGGAAAGGAATAATGCCATTCTGCTTAGCCGTTTGAATCAGGGAATACATACCGCAGGAACTTTCAGCCCCTTCAGGGCTTTTACAGAATAACCAGTTCTTCCGGCCAAGGACAAAAGGCCGTATCGCATTTTCGCAGGCATTATTATCTGGAGTCAGGTACGGGCTTTCGAGATAAGCGGTCATCTTCTCCCACTGGGCAAGGCTATAATGTATCGCCTTTCCTAAAAGCAGCGTTGGCGGGACTTCTTCTTGCCGCTTTGTGAGCCATGCTTTGAACTTTTCAAGTATGGGACCGGCTCGAGCCTTCCGTTCATTAAGAAATGTATTGTCATCCAGATTTTGACTTCTTAGTTCATCCTCAAGGGCATAGAGCTTCCTAATATGTTTTATTCCTTCCTCAGCAGATTGGGGTTTATTAATAGCCTTCGACGCTTCATAAAACTTCCGTCTGGCATGGGCAAAACAACCAACGTGAATTATTCCAGGCATACCTTTTACAGCAGCATCATACCCCTCATATCCATCTGTTTGCAGATAGCCGGAATAACCGGAAAGGAATTCTTTTGCATTATATGCCCCGCGTGTTTGGCGATACTCATACAAAACAACAGTTTTCCCGGGTGGCCCGCCACGGGCAAGCCACATATAACTTTTTTGTGTGTCTTCACGGCCTTCCTCCCCCATTACCTGCACCGTTGTCTCATCCATCTGTATAACAGGGCCGCTTTTAACTGACATGTTCAGCAACCCAAATAACGGGAGGAGCCTTTTATATGCCTGTTGCTGCCAGTTAGACATGTCTTGCCGGCTTATCTTTACCCATATCCGCTCAAATTGCTTTTCCTGCCTGTAGTACGGAAGGTGGTCTTCAAACTTTTGAACAATGATGGTACTTAACAGGCTTGGACTCACTATGCTTTTCGGAATAATTGTTGGTTCCACTGGCGCTATATGGACTGCACCTGTTCCTTCATCCTCTGTCCCCTCGCAGCAACGGCAGGCATATTTAGGCCGTACTGTCCGTTCTACATAGATCCTTGGAGGAATAATATGCAGTTTTTCGCTGGTTTCCTCACCGATTTTAGTTAAATTAGCCCCGCAAGCACAGATTTTCTCATCTTCAGGTATATCAATAATTTTTTCTTCCCGATGAAGCCTGGGGTCAATAGGCTTCCGTCCGGCCTTCTTTCGTGTATATGATTTAATTTCAGAAAAATCTTCCTGCCTTGATTCTTTATCTTCTTCCCTAAAATCCACTTCAGTGTTAAACAAAGGCGGTTGTTTCTCGTTTGCCAGTATTTGTTCTGCGCTCCGCCCAAACTTTTTGTATATCAATAAGTCATAGCGTTCTTTTATCTCAAGATATTTCCATTCGGTTTCTTTTATTTGTTTTTTTAATTCCTGAAATCGTTGTTCATAGCCTGATTCCATTTCTTTGATATAATCACGAATCGTTGCGTCTAACGTTTCAAGCTGCATAAATTATCCTAGCTCATAACGATCTGCTTGTCAAACTTTTTCTCGCTATTTACGAAACTTTTTTGTAATATAACTCTTTATGCGCTTTGAAAAAATCTATACCCGCTAGCAGCATAGATAATTCTTCTCCGCTTAATTCCCGGGCTGCTTCCCTTGTGTCAGGCCAGGGGTATTTGTCTTTCTCAAGCCGCTTCTGGCTTAGCCAAAACCCGTTCCTGTCCCACCATACTGCCTTTAGCAGTTTTCGTTCCCGGTTGCAAAACAGATATACATTTCCGCTGAAGGGTTTCCCCTCCATTTGCTGCTCGATTATTACTGCAAGGCCGTTTACTGCTTTCCTTAAATCGGTAGCCCCAGGACGGACAAATATCTTTACACTGTTTAAGTTTATTGTCATTGCACAGCCCCCAGGGCCTTTACTATTGCCTGCAGTTCATTTATTCCTGTTGTTACAGGGATTTGTATTTTAATATCTCCTTTTTCTATTACTATCTCTTCTGAATCCTGTTTGAGCAGTTTTTTCTTTGCTTTAATCTCAACAAATCCGCCCTTTTTTTCTTTTTCCTTTTTCACCCATTTGGCGAATGTTTGCTGGCAAATACCGTTTTCTTTCGAGTATGCCCAGGCACTCTTGCCGCTGTTCTTCCATTCCTTAAGTCGCTTGGCTATTTCTTCCTTGCTAAAATGCATTTTTATCCTCCAGAAATATTTATTTCTGGAAGTTTATGTCTGATTCCTACTTAATAAAAGAAGCAGGTGTTTTGACAGTTACGATTATTATCACGAGTAAATAATATTTTAATGGCTTGTAGTGAAGATGTTTTTCTTTTATTAATTTCTTTTGAAAGATATACTTCACCAAAGCCACCACTGTCAAAAGGTCTGTCTTCAATTAAGATTGAAGTGACATTCGGAAATGCAGAAT
>WRFK01000258.1 GCA_009778835.1 Spirochaetaceae bacterium | reverse complement strand
TGCGATTTTATATAATACCTGTCCTGAAAACCAGAACGGAGAACATAAGTGCCGAGAATAATGCGCAGCTTTACCTCTTCTCCAAAACCTTCGCTTCTTGTTTTTTTCATAAGAGCAAGTGGAGATTCTGCGCCCTTGCTTCTGTAGCCATATCTGATGCCGTTAAATTTTGCAAGATTTGCACTTGCTTCTGCTGTTGAAATTGTATAGTATGCCGGAATTACATACTCAAGGCTGGGAATTGTAATTTCTTTTACTTCATAACCTTTGGATTTAAGTATATCTATACAATTTTTATACGCCTTCTTTACAGGATCTGTAAGTCCCAGATCTCCGCCCAGATATCCAAATAAAGGTTTTTTGGAAACAGGTTTATTTTCCAAATAATCGATTGATGCCTGGTCACGTTCATCTTTCCCTCTTATTAAATCAAATATGGTTTCTGTCATACTGATGTCTCGCGACAAAACACCTATTACATCGAGTGAAGATGCGTAAGCCACAGCGCCATATCGGGATACCACGCCATAGGTTGGTTTAAGACCATAAACTCCGCAAAATGAGGCAGGCTGCCTTATAGATCCTCCGGTATCTGTTCCAAGAGCAAACGGAACAATGCCCGCAGCAACAGCTGCAGCAGAACCGCCGCTTGAGCCCCCTGCGACTCTTTCCAATGACCAGGGATTATTTGTAACAGCCAAAGCTGAATTATCTGTAGAGGAACCCATCCCAAATTCATCCATATTGGATTTACCTATTGGAACAGCGCCTGCATTATTTAATTTTTCTACAACAGTTGCATCAAATAGAGAAACAAAATTTTCAAGTATTTTTGATCCGCAAGTAAACCGGTAATCTTTTACCGCAATATTATCTTTTGCAACATAGGGAATGCCTGAAAAAGCCTCCCCTGCTTTGCCCGGGATTGCTCTGTTAGGGTCAAATACCAGAAGCGAGTGTATTTTATCTTCCCACCCTTTTACATATTCTATATATTTCTTTTTGTTTTCATTGTCTGTTAAAACTTTATTCCATTCCATAAATGAGGCTCCCTGGGAGGCTATAAAACATTAGGCACAACTATAAATCTGCCATCTTTTTCCGGAGCATATTCAATCAATTTATCTGCAATGGAAATTTCAGCAGGCACATCTTCCCTTGTTCTGTTTTCTTTTACAAAAACATGTGTAGTAGGAGGAAGATTATCAACATCGAGCTTCTCCATAAGTGAAAAATATTCAATCATCTGGGTAGTAGCTTGATTAAGTTTTTCGGCTTCTGTTTCATCGAGTTCAAGCATTGCAAGGCTTGCTGTAACAAGTAATTCTTCTTTAAGCATAAAATTACTTTATAAATTATGCTAAAAGATGTCAATAAATGTGTTCTTACAAATAATAGTTTAACTTAAAATAACTCTGCGTGAAATTTGCCATAAAAATACCCTTTCACGCAGATAGTTTTCGATTTTTTTGCACTATGCCAATTGAACAGGAGTTGCTTTTACAGGGAGTACCGGAGTAAAAACTCTTTTAGCAAGTTCTGCATCGATAAACAGAAGCGCTGCCCTGTTTTCTGCTCTTTCAAATTTTTGAATAACTTCTTTTGCGCCAGCCTCTTCTTCTACCTGTTCATCAATATACCAGTTCATAAAAGAAATTGATGCATAGTCTTTGTTGGAATGAGCAACATCCATTATTTTATTAAATAAGGTTGTAACCATTTCTTCGTGCTTTAATGCATCTTTAGCCATTTCAACAGGGTTTTCCCAGCTTACTTTTGGAGCTTTGATTTCTTTTAAAGAAACTTTTACCCCTTGCTCAACAAGATATTTAAAAATGTTCATTGCATGTGTATGTTCTTCCTGATGCTGAACATAAAACCAGTTTGCAAATCCTGGAAGGTTCATATCTTCTGCCTGGGCAGCCATGGAAAGATACAAATACCCGGCATAAAATTCATGTGTAATCTGATCATTTAGCATAGCAGCTACATCTTTATTTATCATATCATTAACCTCCGTTTTTATAATTTTACTAAATTTAAATACTAAATTTAAGTATATCATATTAAAAAATTATTTGTTGTTATTTTAAAAAATAGTAACCAGCCTCGCTTTGGAAGACAAGGCTGTTTGTTCCACAGGTATGGATTTTATACGAGTTTAATACTAATATATCCAAAGTATTAGCTAATTTAAGCCACTATGAAGGATGAGGCATTAAACCCATAGACTGAATAAACATTTTTATATGAGGAAATAATATGCAAAATTTTGAACAGTATGGAATAAAAACACCTGAGATACTTATGTTGGATCAGAAAAATGGAGATATTGAAAAATGGTCTGTAATTGCCTGCGACCAGTTTACTTCCAACAAAGATTACTGGGAAGATGTAAAAAAAATTACAGAAGGTCATCCTTCCACTTTAAATCTTATTCTCCCTGAATGTTATCTTAAAGAAATTGTACTTGAAGAAAAAATCTTTTCTATTAATAAGAATATGGCTGATTATATAAAAAGCGGAATATTCAAAAAACTTCCCGAAGGTTTTATTCTTGTGGAAAGAGAAATACCGCATACAAAATCAAGGCAGGGGCTTTTAATTGCTGTTGATCTTGAAAAATATGACTACAGCGAAAAATCAGATTCAATGATCCGGCCTAC
>WRFK01000257.1 GCA_009778835.1 Spirochaetaceae bacterium | reverse complement strand
CCGCGCAATTTCGGTTTTACCAACACCGGTTGGGCCCTTTAAAATAATATTTTTGGGAGTAATTTCTTCTTTAAGTGCAGCCGAAACTTTGCTTCTGCGGTAACGGTTACGAAGAGCAATAGCAACTGCTTTTTTCGCTTTTTTCTGACCAATTATATATTTATCAAGCTCAGCAACGATTTGTTTCGGCGAAAGCTCTTCAAGTTCAAGCATTGATTTCCTCCAATACAAAATTATCATTTGTATAGATACAAACCTTTGCAGCGATTTTAAGTGATCTTAAAGCGATTTCGCCTGCAGTAAGGTTTGAAGAATCAAGATAAGCAAGTGCAGCAGAATATGCATAATTGGCTCCGGAACCTATTCCGATTACCCCTTCCTCCGGCTCAACAACATCTCCGGTACCAGAAATAAGAAGTATTTTTTCCTTATCTGCTACCAAAAGCATTGCTTCAAGCCTTCTTAACATTCTGTCTGTTCTCCAGTCTTTGGCAAGTTCTACTGCAGCGCGTGTAATATCGGCCTTATATTCTTTTACTTTTGCCTCAAATTTTTCAAAAAGCGTAAAAGCATCTGCAGTTGCTCCCGCAAATCCTACTATTATTTTTCCATCATAAATTTTTCTTACTTTTTTGGCATTTCCTTTCATAACAGTATTGCCAAAAGTTACCTGGCCATCGGCAGCCATTGCGACACTTCCGTCTTTTTTTACAGCAAGAACTGTAGTGCTTCTTACTCTCATTATTTTTTAATACTCCTTAACTTTGTTCTCTGATCATTGCTTTTTTCGTTATTTAAACTGCCATGAGGGTGCGCTTTACGATAAACCTGTTTAAGCCTTCCAATTCCTACGTGTGTATATACCTGGGTAGTTGAAAGGCTTTCATGACCAAGCATTTCCTGAACATATCTTATATCAGCCCCTTCTTCAATTAAATGTGTTGCGAAAGAGTGTCTGTACACATGCGGAGAAACCCGTTTTTTAATATCAGCATTATCAGCCATCTTGTTAATAAGATAAAATATTCCCCTTTCTGTTATTCTTTTTTTCGTTAAATTAACAAAAACAGGCAACCCTTTTTTAAGTCTATTACAGGAGAGATCGCAAAAATAACCAAGAGATTGAAAATACTCTCTTAAGGATTTTAAAGCTTTATCGCCTAAATAGACTATACGCTCTTTATTTCCTTTACCGCAAACCAAAGCAGTGCCGTTATACATATCCACCACATCTGTATCAAGAGTTACTGTTTCCGATATTCTGCACCCTGTGGAATAGAGAAAATCAACAATTGCCTGATCCCTAAGCTTTATAAACTCCCTGCTGCTTTGCCCTGCTGCTTCTCTTATTTTTTCTATCTCTTCGTACTGAAAATATTCCGGGAGACTCTTTTCTTGTCTTAAACTTTTTACTCTTTCAAAAGGGTTGAATGAAACTTTTTTTGTCTTAACAGCAAAATCATAAAACCCTCTTAAAGCAATAACTTTTCTGTTTATAGAGGAAGGGTCTAATCCTGCATCTTTTAAGAACACAACATAAGCCCTTCCTCTATTTTTATCAGGATCGCAAATATCCATATTTTGAGCAGTAATATAATCTTCAAATTGAGTTATATCTATTTCATAAGCTTTGATAGTTGCTGGTGAGAGATTTTCAATATTGCTTATATAAGATATAAATTCTTTAATCACTCTTCTTCACCTGTAGTTTTAGAATTTTTACAATCATGGTTGGAGCATGAATAATATGTGCCTCTCTCTTTTCCATACTTTTCAACCATAAAATATCCGCAATCAGGACATTTTTTTGACGATGGTTTTAAATGGCTGATAAAATCGCATTCAGGATAATTGGTACAGCCGTAAAACTCTTTTCCCTTTCCTCCCTGTTTTTTTCTTGCAACAATTTTGCCGCCGCAACCGGGCTTTGGACAATCTGCCAGAGGAATTGATTTAGTTGTTTTACACTCCGGAAATCCTGAGCATGCAAGAAAATAACCAAAACGCCCAAGTTTTTTCATCATTGGTTTTCCGCATTTTTCGCACACATAATCTGTTTTTTCATCCATAACGCCCTTTATTGATTCAAGCGTTTCCATAACATGATCAAACTGTTTTTTAAACGGAGCATAGAATTCTCCAATCATCTCATACCAGTTCTCTTTGCTCTCTTCGACTTCATCAAGTTTTCTTTCCATTGTTGCCGTAAAGTTTACATCAAAGATATTACTGAAAGAGTTAATAAGTATTTCATTTATGATCTTCCCAAGCAGATTCGGGATAAGCTGCCTGTTTTTTCTTGCAACATAGTGTCTGTCAATAAGAAGAGAAATAATAGGCGCGTAAGTAGAAGGTCTTCCAATCCCTTTTTCTTCCAGAGCTTTTACAATGCTTGCATCTGTATATCTTGAAGGCCCCTGGGTAAAGTGCTGTTCTGGTTTGAATTCAATAAGCTCTAAAATATCTCCCTCTTTAAGAGAAGGTATTTTTTCTGTTTTTTCTTTTACAGCAAGTATTTTTAAAACTTTTTGATAACCCTTTTCTTTAACTTTTGTCATATTTGTCCTGAAAAGGGCTTCTCCGCACGCTATATCAACTGTTGTAGTTTCAGTAACTGTATTTTTCATTTGGGAAGAGACAAATCTTTCCCATATTATTGTATAAAGCCTAAGCTGATCTTTTGTAAGATACTCTTTTACATAATCTGGCGTATAATGCGAAT
>WRFK01000256.1 GCA_009778835.1 Spirochaetaceae bacterium | reverse complement strand
GGATATGATATCCACCGCCTTGAAGAAGGGAAAAAGCTGATAATAGGTGGAGTTACCGTTCCATACAACAAAGGAGAAGTAGCACACTCTGACGGAGATGTTCTTTATCATGCAATTATAGATTCGCTTCTGGGCGCCATAGCAGAAGGGGATATTGGAAAGCACTTTCCCCCTTCTGATGAAACTTATAAAAATATCGACAGCGCTATTCTTCTTGAAAAAACATTCAAAATTATTCAAAGCAAAGGATATTCGATTGGCAATATCGATACAACAGTTATTCTTGAAAAACCCAAACTTAGCAGCCATATAGATTCCATGAGAAAAAATATTGCAGCTATTCTTCATACTGATATAAGCAATGTTTCTGTAAAAGCAAAAACAAAGGAAAATTGCGACTCTACAGGAGAAGGCAATGCAATAGAAGCCTTCTCATCTGTTTTATTAATAGGTATTTGATTTTAAGACCACCCCCCATTGCGTTGTAGCACGCATAACGCAGCGGAGTGGCTTTAATGCGAAATATTTAAAAATAGATGGGGATCAGCCTTCTGCTATCAGAAGTGTTTTTGGATCAAGATAAAGCTGACTATTTACCTGCTCAAGGTTATCATGAGCTTTTACAATATCCATTCTTATTTTTTGATTATCATATTGAAGAGTAAGCAAAACATCGATGGCATCTACAACACTTTCAAGCTCATAAGGAATACCCTTATCATTAAATACAGGATCTTCCATTTTAAGAGATGCGCTTATCCATATCTCTACCTTAAGTTTTTGGGCAAACTCTTTTATTGTTTTTAACCCTTCTTCACCTGCTTCATTGATATTTAAACCATCGATAATAACAGTATCTGCCTTAAAATTTCCGCTTGTGATCATGGCATCCAGACTTGAAAGTATTCTGGGAACATCAATGCCCTGCTGATTAAAATTCATGATGACCCTTTTGCGAATAATTTCTTCATATATTTCAACGGCATTCTGCAGATTTTTCCTTTTTGATATTTCGTTAAAAATATCATCATACCAGCTTATAATATGGTCTGTTCTTTTGGAAAAAGAAACATGAATAACCGGGTTATCGTTACATAATTTATCTGTTGCAATATGTACCAGAAACGCTGTTTTTCCAATACCTTTCTTTGAGGCAATTACTCCAATATTTCCTTTACCAAGCCCCCCATTAAGAAATTTTTCAAGAGTTCTAAGCGGGTTGCCTTTTACCAGTTCTCCTTTAATCATTTTAATGCTCCTGATTTTATAATAAAGGGCATGCTGTGCAAACCCTTTGTTCGCCTCCTCGTTCGGTCAGGTGCAAGCAATCTTGCATGCGACTTTCGCTACGGCAGCGAATATCATTATTAAATTATTTTTTTTCCTGGAACGCCTTCATTAGTTCTTCGGAAATATTTTTTGGTACCCTTCCGTATTTCAGGAATTCCATTGTAAATTCTGCCTTCCCCTGCGTAAGAGACCTAAGCACTGTTGAATAACCAAACATCTCGGAAAGAGGAACCTCTGCTTCAACATGAGAATTTTTTCCATCTTCAACCGAACTTACAATTATACCTCTTCTTTGATTAATGCTTCCGAAAATACTTCCCTGAAATTCTGTTGGACCATCAACAGCAACCTTCATTACAGGCTCAAGTATCTCGGGACCTGCTTTAACATAAGCTTGCCTGAAAGCTCCGATAGCTGCTTGCTGGAATGCCATATCAGAAGAGTCAACAGAGTGGGATTGTCCATCATTGATTGTTACTTTAACACCAACGATTGGGAATCCAATAAGAGTTCCTTTTTTAACAGCTGTCTGAAATCCCTTATCGCAGGCAGGAATATATTCTGTAGGAATTTTTCCTCCCTTTACCTCATTTGCAAATTGATATATTCCTTCGGACATAGGTTCCATAAAGCCAACAATTTTACCGTACTGACCAGCACCACCAGTCTGTTTTTTATGTGTATAATCAAAATCAGCTTTTTTGGAAATAGTTTCCCTATACGCAACCTGGGGAGCGCCTGTTTTAACCTCTGCCTTGTATTCTCTTTTCATTCTCTCAACATAAACATCAAGGTGAAGCTCTCCCATTCCCTGAATAATTGTCTGGTTTGATTCTTCATCAACATACGAACGGAAAGTAGGATCTTCCTTTGTGAATCTATTGAGGGCTTTTGACATATTGTCCGCTGCTTTTTTATCAATAGGTTCAACTGCCAGTGAAATAACAGGCTCCGGAACATACATAGATGTAAGAGAAAAGTTAAGGCCTGGTTTTACAAATGTGTCGCCTGATGCACAATCAATTCCGAACAGAGCAACAATATCGCCGCAATCTGCTTCGCTAATATCTTCCATATTATTTGCATGCATTCTTATAAGTCTTCCGACTTTGAATTTTCTTCTTGTCCTGGTGTTATAAAGCTCATCGCCTTTTTTAATTGCTCCCTGATATATTCTTATATAAGTAAGCTGCCCATACTGCCCATCTTCAAGTTTAAACGCAAGAAGTACAGGAGGAAGAGTTGGGTCAGATTGCAATGTAATTTCTTTTTCATTGTCATCAAGATCAAGAGCAAAATTATCAACATCTATTGGTGTAGGAAGGTATTTTACTACTGCATCAAGAAGAAGCTGCACACCTTTATTTTTATATGCAGAACCTATAAAAACAGGAACAAGTTCTCTTGAAAGAACACCTTTCCGGATCACATTGTGAATTAGTTCT
>WRFK01000255.1 GCA_009778835.1 Spirochaetaceae bacterium | reverse complement strand
TTTAACGAAGAACTTAAATCAATCCTTGACCAGCGATTGCAATATCTTGATTCCGATCTTTTGATGAAGACAAAAGAATCATTTAAATTATACTACCATGCTTTTAATGCTATATTCATGCTATTGCTTAAAAAAGCGCTCATAAGAGAGGATCCATATAAACATGAATATAAAATAACAGAAATATCAATGCCATCAACTACTACATTTCCGGAATCTGAAAAAGAGACAGAACTTGGAATAAGACTCTCTTTTTACAATGCTCAACTTGAATATGTATATAACCATTATTTATTTTCATGTAATTATCTTTCAAATAAAAGAATAAAACTGCTTAAAAATCTTCTTTCTTATATTGATTGGGAATTAGTATCTGAAACTTCGGAAAATTTAATAACAAGAATAATCGCAGGAATGTTGCGTAAAATAAGACAAGGAAGTGATCAGATAGCAATATCTCTTATAAATACTTCTGCCACCCAAATGAGTTCTACAAAAAAAATATTGTTTACAAATCTCGATATGGTAAAGGATTTTCATAATGAAACGTATAAACTGCTTGTAAGGCAAAAAATTATTGAAAATCCAAATATAAATAACTATGGTTCCAGTCATTCAGCAGAAAACACCTTGTCTGTTATAAAGAAAAAATTTTCAGAATCGCTTGTTGACCAGCCATTTCTTACTGAACTTATAGGAGAAATAATAAACGAGGAATTTTCATCTGATTCGACCATTGTAAGAAATACTCTTATGGCGAAACTCTCTTCTTTTAAGCATGAACTGCAGCAAAAGAAAGAAAAAGCCATGGTAAAAAAACAGCCTTCAATAAATATACTTTTAAATGCAGCTCTTTCAACCTGTTCTATATCAGGCCATGTCAAAACAGTAATAACCAAATTGGAAAATAACTTTGCAATACTTTCGCAGCCTCAGGGGTCTGCATTTATGAGATGGCTTCAGAAGGCATTACACGCCAACAAAAAACAGAGAAGAATTTTTGATGTAGAATATATAGACGATTCTGGAATAAAAAAAATAGAAAGGCTTGACAATGATGTAACAATGAAAAAATATCAGGCTCTGTTTTCCGGTCTTAACAGCGAAAAAATAAAATCAGATTTTTCTGCTTTTGATTCACTTGAGAAAAAAGAAAAATATCTTATTTCATTTGTTGATGATTATAATACGAAACTCAGGTCTTTTATTCAGCAGGTAGATGGAATTGATAAATATACAAAGAATGAAGCAAAAAAACAAAAACGTCCCCCGAACCAGATAAAAGGCTCCCTTGTTGAAATAAATACTATTAAAAATGCTATTATAAAATCCAAGCAGCAATACCATGAATATATTGCCGACAAGGAAGAATTTAATCTGCTTAAATCGCTTGAAAAGGGACCGGAAAAACCTGTTGCGCCTCCGCCAGTATCTTAGGATCTAATTTGTATTTTAGAGAAACTATCAATAACAAAAAATTGAGTTTTCTTGGACTTGGCTGCTGGAGATTCGGCGAACAGGAAACCCCATCAGGATCTGAAAATAATCCCGGAAAAAACTATTGGAATGGGCAAAAACGAACCGACTCCCTTAAAATTATAGACTTTGCTGTTTCTAATGGCATTACCCATTTTGATACTGCCCAAGCCTATGGACTTGGAATTTCAGAACAGACTATAGGGCAAAGGCTAAAAAAAGTAAGAGACAGCGTAATTATCGCAACAAAAATAATACCAACTTCAAATAATAGTGATGATATATTAAAAAAAATAAATACAAGCCTAAAAAGGCTTTGCACAGATTATATAGATATTCTATACCTGCACTGGCCAGATAAAAAATATGATATAAGATTTGCTGTTGAAGCTTTGGAAAAAGCAAGAAATTCGGGAATAATAAAAAGCATAGGGATAAGCAATTTTTCGCTGGCAGAGAGTGAAAATGCGCTTCAGGCAGGAAAAATAGATTTTTGCCAGACAGGTTATAATTTTCTATGGCAACATAGGGAAAAAGACATTATCCCTTTCTGTATTTCAAATAAAATTCGTATAATTGCCTATAGTTTTTACGCACAGGGAATAGTTTTTAAAAAAAACATTGAAACTGACAGTGTTATTTTAAATTCAGGGCGTAAAAACCTTGTATTTTTAAAAAAAGAAAACATAGAAATTGTAAAAAAAATGATACATTCCCTTAATACCATTGTTTTATCATCAGGATATACGATCCCTCAAATACTGATAAATTGGGCTAAAACAAAGCCATGGCTTGCAGGTATTCTTGTAGGAGCAGCGGTAAAACCTCAAATAGTTGAATCAATAAAAGCTATTGATATATCTATTGACAACAATATGTATCTTATTGTTGAAAAATTAGCAGCCATGGGTTATAATATAGTAGACACACAAAATATATTCGCCCATAATTAAAAAAATAATGGGAATGACATCTATTAGATAAAGTTTGCCTAATAATTATAGAAAACATTAGGTAATTTATATTCTACTATCAATTTATAGGAGAAATTTATTATGAAAAAATCTGTAACAAAGATTTTTGTTTGCTCTGCTATTTTAAGTATTTTATTACTCCCTATATTATCATGTAATAAATCTCAAGCAGAA
Source organism: Spirochaetaceae bacterium (assembly GCA_009778835.1). GTDB lineage: Bacteria > Spirochaetota > Spirochaetia > CADAEX01 > CADAEX01 > WQTU01. Next base: position 113 of record WRFK01000255.1, on the reverse strand, counting down.
GTAGTTCAAACAAAACCCAAAGAAACCGTATCATCAATCAAGGTTAATGAAGTTATAAAAGCAGTAGAGGATTTAACTTCAGTTAGTATCCCTGAAAACGATGAAGGAATAAT
>WRFK01000254.1 GCA_009778835.1 Spirochaetaceae bacterium | reverse complement strand
TCAGGGATCTCTTTAGGCACGCCTCTACAGCCTGCTAATGTTAAAAAAATAATAATTAGTGAAAATATTATAAGTAAATGTTCTCTTCTGATTTTCATTTTTTACCTTATTTTATTGGTATAGTTCGTCTTTGATCGGAAGAGTATTTTTAAGTTCTTTAATATACTCTTTAGGTTCTCCCATAGGTAAGTAAGCGTCACACTGAGAAAGACTTCTTCTTGCTACAGTAAAATATTTATAAAATTTTTCTCCGCCAAGTTTTTTTAGCCATTTTCCGGCAGCACATCTTACCCTAAGATAATATTGCGCCCCATTTCCTTCAGGCGTTTTGACAATTTTGCAATTACCACAGTTTGCGCAATATATCTTATCTGATGAGTATACTTCGTCTTGAGAGAAACCTTCATTGTCCTCCATTTCCATATATTCCATCAGCTTCTCCTTTATTCGAATACAGATAATAGCATAATCATCTTTTAGCAGTCAATAGTTATCGTTTATGGATTGAATCAGCTATTTTATTATCTAAAATATTTCCTCATGTTCATCCATAATACTAATATATACAATTTTCCCTTTTACAAAATCAAATGTATCAACTTTTGCTATAGCTTTAAGCAGAGCTTCTTCTCTTACTTTATGGGTAATAATTACAACCGGAACATAGCTTTCTGTTATTTCTTCTGCCATTTCTTCTGTTATTTCTTTTTGAATAACACTTGAAATACTTATATTATAATCCGCAAAAACCGCAGCTATTTTTGCAAGAACACCGGCATAGTTTTTTAAAACTATTCTAAGATAATATCTTCCCTTTCCTTCTCCGGATGGGAGCAATGCAGCAGGTTTTGTTTTATCTGGCCATATTGGAAGAGTTTTAAAGAATTTTTCCGCTGTTCCTAAAAACAGGCCTATAATATCTGATACAACCGCAGAAGCAGTAGGAGAACCGCCTGCTCCTCTTCCATAATACATTGAGTGTCCAAGTGCATGGCTGTACAAGCTAATTGCATTAAAAGGACCCGATACCCATGCAAGAGGATGTTCTGTGCTTATAAATGATGGCGCAACTCTAAGAGAAAGCTGCCCTTCATCATGTCTTGCCATTGCAATAAGCTTTATTATATAACCCAGCTCTTTTCCCGAATTAATGTCAAATTGGTCAAGTTTATCAATACCCGAAACAGTTATGGAGTCAAGATCTATCTGCATTCCAAAAGTGATTGAGCTTAATATTGCAAGTTTATGGGCAGAATCCATTCCCGATACATCGAGTGTGGGGTCTGCTTCTGCAAGCCCTTTTTCCTGGGCTTCTTTAAGAGCTCTTTTGTAGGAAACTCCATTTAAAGTCATTTCTGTAAGAATATAATTACATGTGCCATTTACTATTCCATAGAGAGCATCATGTTTATTTGCAAGAAGACCATCGTAAATAGCTCTAATTATTGGAATTCCACCTGCGCAGGTTGCTTCGAAACATATAGATACTTTATTTTTTCTGGCAATGGAAAATAACTCTACTCCATGTTTTGCCAATAATGCTTTGTTTGCTGTGACAAGATTCTTTTTTGCATTTAATATTTTTATGGCAGCTTTTTTTGCAAATGTTGTGCCGCCCACCAATTCAACAACAACTAAAACTTCAGGGTCCGCAAGAACATCATCCAGATTGCTTACAAAAAGAGAATTATCAAGATTAAGTTCTTTTGCATGATTAAAATTAATATCAATAATATATTTTAAGTAAAAATTAACGCCTGTCCTTTTTCTTAAGAAATCAATATCTTGTGTAAGAAGTTTTGCGGTAGCGCCGCCTACAGTTCCGCATCCAAGAATAGCAACTGCTTGTTTTTTTACTTTCTTCAAAATACTACCCTCTTTTATTATCCTTAAGCTTATAGAATTCAAAAGAATGAAATTCTAACCATTTTTTTATGCGGTTTTAACCCGCTCTTATATATTTTATCGGTTAAATATTTATAAAATGTTGTTTCTCTTAATATCATTGTATTATACTTAAGAGTTAGTATTATTGTCAATAAAAACCAATACATTATAGCCTGGATAACTCTAGGAAAATAAAGGGTATTCTGGTAACTTTATATAACCGATGAATATAGATAGCCAAAACATTTGTAAAGAAGAACCCGGAAAGCTTTTGGATAGCAGCCATATTTTTGATTTTTTTAGTATTAATTATGATGATTATAAAAATCAAGAGACAATCGAATTGCTTAAAAAAGAGCTTTATCCTCTTCCTGTTATTGATAATGAATTTATTATATGGGGATTTCATATAATTGATGCTGCTGCAGAGATTGGATTAAAAAGTCTTTTGTGCAGAAATATAAATCTAAAAAAACTCTCAATAGAAGAAAAACTGCTTGTTGCGCTTCAATGCGAAAATAGATGCAATAATTACTCATGGGATGAGAAAGAAAATATTTATATGTTTATCAATAAAGAGCTTGATGGCAAAGCAAGCAATTCTGTTTTATTGCTGATACAACAAGAAGGGTTATTTATAAATTCTGTTTCATTATATAATTCGTTTCCGGCTATTATTAAAGATTTTATAAAAAAAGATATTATTGATCTTAAAACAGCTAAAAATTGCAGCAATATTCCCAAAGATGGTTTGGAACTTCTTGAGCCATATCTTTTAACTTTGTCTTTCAGCAATAGAAGAATAATTTTGACAAATATCTCTGAAATTATTAAAAAAAGATTTCTTGATAACGAGAAAAGTT
>WRFK01000253.1 GCA_009778835.1 Spirochaetaceae bacterium | reverse complement strand
CATTTATTTAAGATTTTTTATTTCAGACATAACTTTCTCACAAACTTCGTCTATGGTCAAGTCCGAACTATTTAAATAAATTGCATCTTCAGATATTTTTAATTTTCCAAATTCCTTATTTTTATCTATATCATCTCTGGTTTTTATGTTTTCTTTTATTTGTTCCAGTGTCTTAGCGCTTGTTCCCTGGTCAAGTCTTCTTTTTGACCTTTTTTCAATTGAGGCATCAAGGTATATTTTTACATCTGCATTTGGGAATACTACAGTTGTCATGTCTCTTCCTTCGGCAATAATATTATTGTTTTTTGACGCTTTTTGGATTTGTTCATTTATTTTGTATCTTACTTCGGTTATTGCCGAAATCTGCGCTACAATTGCATCTATAGCGTCGCTATGGAGAAAATTTTCAACATCAGTGCCATCAAGATAAACTCTTTTATTTATAATTTCTATTTTATGTTTTTCTGCAGCTTTAATAACACCATCTTTATCAGAGAGAGCAATTTTTTCATTGATAACAGCATAAGTTAATGCTCTGTAAAAATTACCTGTATTAAGATAAAAAAAGCCTGTTTTTTCTGCGACTTTGGATGCTATTGTACTTTTTCCTGCCCCTGCTGGGCCATCAATTGCTACTATCATTTTTTTTCTTACCTTCAATAAACCATTTTACTTCTTTTTCAGTGAGATTTCGGTATGTTCCGGGCAGTAGCCCTGAAATCTTTACACACCCGATTCTTACTCTCTGGAGTTTTTTTAACTTTATTCTATAATGAGAAAAGATATTTCGGATTTCCCTGTTTTTACCTTCAACAAGAATGAGGCTTATCTTATTACTGGTTTTGATTATATATTTTTTAATTTTATATAGCTCTCCGTTTATCCTTACCCCTTTTAATAGATCATTGAGAATTTCTTCACCTAAAGGTTCGTTTGTTTCCGCAATATACTCTTTTTCAATTTCCGATGAAGGATGAGAGGCAATTTTTCCAAAATTGCCGTCGTTTGTCAAAAGTATAAGCCCGGAGGACATATAATCGAGCCTTCCTACAGTAAAAAGCCTGTAACTTGAAAACTCTTTAAAAAAAGACATTATATTAGTTCTTCCTTCCGGGTCGCTGTTTGAGGATATAACTTTGGCAGTTTTATAAAATGCAAGATATATTTTTTTTCTTGTAGGGTGGACTTCCCTGTTATTGTAATAGACAATATCTTCCTGAAACACTTTTTCGCCCATTCTGGTTATTGTAGTGTTATTAATTCTAACTTTCCCTTGTTTAATAAATTCTTCGCATTTTCTTCTTGAGCCAAGACCGCAGTTTGCAAGATATACCTGAAGCCTTACCCCATCATTTGGCGGGATAGATTCATCTTTATTTTCTTTTTCTTCTGATAGCATGTTTTTACCCATTAAGTTCAAACCTCTTTGTATCAGTGTCGCTTAATTTGGGGAGATCAGATATGCTTTTGAGTTTAAAAAGTGTTAAAAATTCCTGTGTTGTACCGTATGTAACAGGCTTTCCCAGAGTATCTTTTTTTCCAACTTCTTTTATTAATTTTCTTGATATAAGAAGCCTTATCATGCCATCTGCGGAAACTCCTCTTATGTTTTCAATTTCTGTGCGGGTAATAGGTTGTGAATATGCTATAATTGACAATGTCTCAATTGCTGCGCGGGAAAGCCTGTTTTCATTTTTTTTGCCATACTTTACTTTTAAATATTCCCAGTATTCAATCTTTGGAATAAGCTGATATCCTCCGCCTATTTCAGATAGTTCAAGGCCTCTGTCTGCATCTGCAAGTTTTTCTTTTATGTTTTCAATGGAGTTAAGTATAACTTCTTTTGATAAATTTGTTGTTTTTACTAAAGAACCGAGATCTATAGGGCTGCTTTCCAGGAAGAGAATTGCTTCCAGCAGCGCTTCTTCTTTTTCTAATTCCATTAAACTTCCCTTGTCTAAAGATGTTTCGCGACCTTAAGGTGCTTCACTATCTGAGGATGCTACGCTATCTAAAGATGCTACGCTAATAGCATCATTTACAACAGTATCATTTTTATGCTGATATTTTTTTATTCGAATATCACCAAACATCCGGTTCTGATAAACAGTTATTAATTTATTTTTTACAGAATCAAGTATTGCCATAAATGCGCAGACAAATTCCATGATAGATGAATTATTTCTGATAAGTTCAGTAAAAAGTATTTCTTGTTTTTTATCAAGCAGTTCATTCATAAAAGTAATTTTTTCATTAAGAGTGACCTCTTCATATATATCAAGTATCTGCTCGTTTGTAAGGCTGCTTATTATCGATGAAAAAGTTTGCAGCAGATCCCAAATATCGACCTCTTCCCATAATTCTTCATCATCAACAAATGGAAGATTTCTCTGCTTGCTTGTTCTTTCAATTATGAAATCAGACTCTTTTTCTTTGTCGCTCATTATTTCCGATAGTTTTTTAAATTTCTGATATTCGATAAGCTTTTCAACAAGTTCTTTGCGCGGATCTTCAAAATCTTCATCAAGATCTATTTCAATTGGAAGCAACATTCTTGATTTTATATATAATAATGTAGCTGCCATTGTATAAAACTCCGAAAGATTATCAAGGTTCTTTTTTGTGGCATATTCAAGGTAGTGAAGATATTGCTCAACGATTTCAGCTATTGGTATGTCATATATATTGATTTCTGATTTTTTTATTAGAAAAAGAAGAAGATCAAGAGGCCCTTCAAATTCTCCAAATTT
>WRFK01000252.1 GCA_009778835.1 Spirochaetaceae bacterium | reverse complement strand
CTCCAATAAGAATAAGGTCGGGATATTCATCCTTGAGCCTTCCGGTGAGATAAGTTATAAACTCAGGAGTTGAACTATGCAGGTTATCAAACCGCAGGCCTCCTCCTGTGTAGTATGCGTATGATGCCCAAAAATCAACATAATTATAAAAGTAACTCCATATTTCATGCTTTATTGCAGGATCGTTATTTCTATAGTCAATAAGTACAAGGTCTTCCCATCTTATCCATGAATTATTATGCGTAGCTCCTGCTCTTTTAAATCCATCTTTTTCATTATTATCTTTAACAATCCATTCAGGACATTTTTTCGCAACATCGCTTTCAGGATTTATATGGTTAAATACAATATCCATAAAAAGTCTTATTCCATTTTTTTTAGCTTCTTCGACAAAAGATTCAAACTGACCAATGTTGTCTGCAGGGTCATCGGGAGTCAGATAAGAAGGGTCTATGTCAAAAAGGTCTATTGCAGAATAAGGGCTTTCCGATTTCCCCATTTTTGTAAGAGGAAGAAGATGAATTGCATTAAAGCCCATATCTTTTATTTCAATAAGCTTTTTTTTCCAGTCGGAGATTGTACCTGAAACAGTAGGAATAAAAGTATACACCCTTAAACTCCTCATGTTTGGCGGATCTACAAAAACTTTCTTGGCAGGACCCGAATCCAGAAACCATGTATTTCCTTTATCTCTCGAGTATCTTATTTTAAATTCAAACAATCCGCATTTGTTAAAATTATAGGTAAGTTTATACCTGCCACAAGATATTTTTTCCATTGGAATATTTCTCCATCCTGGCATTTTTCCTTCATCCGGAAAGTTGGCATATATTTCCGCAACAACCTCTTCGCAGCATCTTGTTATTTCAATTTCAAGATAAAGAGGCACATCTCTGTAAATGCGGATTATCTGCTTATCCTTATATGGATAAGCAAAAATTATTTCGTCTTCCTGCCAATAGATAGATCTAAGTACAGGTATAGGTTTTCGTTCCAAGTAAATCCTCCATGCAGATCATTTTTTTAAGCATCAACAGTAAGCGGTTTTATTCCCCATATTTTCTCAGCATATTCTTTTATAGACCTGTCGCTCGAAAATTTTCCCGCTGCAGCAACATTTAATACTGCTTTTTCATTCCAGCTAGCGCTGTTTTCATACAACAGAGAAGCTCTGTTATGAGCATCAATATACGCAGGCATATCTACAAAATGCATATATGTATCATACTTTAAAAGTGAATCCTGAATTGGGGCAAATACACCAGGTGCATTTAAATCAAAACTGCCAAAAAATATTAAATCTATGGCCTGTTTTATATCCTGATTATTCATATACCAATCCACAGGAATATAGTTTTTTCTTATCTCGGCAATTTCCTCTGCGGTTTTTCCAAAAATAAATATATTATCTTTTCCTACTTCTTCGGCTATTTCAATATTTGCTCCGTCATAAGTCCCTATTGTAAGCGCTCCATTAAGCATAAACTTCATATTGCTGGTGCCGGATGCTTCTGTTCCTGCTGTAGAAATTTGTTCCGAAATATCCGCAGCCGGTATGATTCTTTCGGCAAGAGAAACTCCATAGTCAGAAAGAAAATAGAGCCGCAGCATATCTTTGGTTTCAGGGTCCCTGTTTATTACAGTAGAGACATTGCAGATAAGTTTTATTATAAGTTTAGCCATCGCATAGCCCGGGGCTGCCTTGCCTCCCATTATAAATGTATGCGGATAAATTTTTCTTCCTTTCTTAATCTGATCATACAGATAGATAATTTTAAAAATATTCAAAAGCTGCCTCTTGTACTCATGAATACGTTTTACCTGAATATCAAAGATCGAATCGGGATTGAGATCGATTCCATAATTTTTTATACAAGCGGTTCGCAGGCGATGCTTCGCATCACGTTTTGCTTTTATAAATTTTTCAATAAAAGCAGGATCTTTGGCAAATGGGGCAATTTTTTTGATCTGATCCAGATCTGTTATCCATTCATTTCCGATAGTTTCTCTCAATAAATTCGAAAGAGCAGGATTTGCTTTAACAAGCCATCTGCGCTGTGTTATTCCGTTTGTTATGTTTATAATTTTTCCAGGATAGAATTCATCAAGATCTTTAAAAAGGCTCTCTTTTAAAAGCCTGGTATGAAGCTGCGCTACTCCATTTACAGTGTGAGCCCCCACAACCGAAAGGTTTGCCATTCTTACATGTTTTTCATGCCCTTCGCCGATAATACTCATCCGCTCAAGTTTCCCCATATCATAGGGATATGCAACTGAAATTTTCCTTAAGAAGTTCTGATTTATAGTGTAAATAATATCCAGATGCCTGGGCAGAAGTTTTTCAAACATTTCTACAGACCAACGCTCCAGAGCTTCGGGCATTAAGGTATGATTTGTATATCCGAAAGTTTTGGTTGAAATATTCCATGCAACATCCCAGGGAAGTCTTTCTTCGTCAATGAGCCTTCTCATAAGCTCTGCTATTGCAAGCGCAGGGTGAGTGTCATTAAGCTGAATTGCTGCTTTATCCGGAAGGTTTGTATAGGGTAGTCCAAGAGTTCTGAATCTTCTTAATATATCCTGTATTGAACATGAAACAAAAAAGTATTCCTGTTTAAATCTCAACTCTTTTCCGCTATAAAAACTGTCATTGGGATATAGAACTTTTGTAAGAGACCCTGCTTTCGCCTGTTTATCTACAGAGTAGTAATAGTCTCCCTGATTAAATTTTGAATAATCAAATTCCTCAAGACTTTTTGCCCTCCAGAGCCTTAAAAT
>WRFK01000251.1 GCA_009778835.1 Spirochaetaceae bacterium | reverse complement strand
CATATATAGAAGCAGCCTATGATCTGGGAGCAAATAAAATTACAATATGGAGAAAAATTATTATTCCTCACTGTATGCCCGGCATTATGTCAGGCTCTATTATTGTTTTCATGATTGTTCTTGGAAGTTTTCTTACTCCAAACCTTATGGGAGGAAAAAGCTCTCTCTGGTTTACACAACAAATCTATAATCAATTTATAATTTACTTTAACTGGAATCAGGGCGCTGCTTTTGGATTCCTTCTTTTACTAATGTCTTCTTTAATTATCTGGATTGCCTTAAAACTTTCTGGCCAGAATTTTAAAGAGGTGGTGAAATGATCAAAACACTATCGAGATCAAAAACATATAACGCAGGATTTCTTGTTTTTATAATACTATATTTTATTTTTCTTTTTGCGCCTCTTCTTATTGTCTGTATTCTTGCATTTAATGATTCAATGTTTCCTTCGCTTCCATGGAAAGGGTTCACGCTTGACTGGTTTTTCAGCAAAGGGGAAAATGGGAAAACAGGAATATTTTTTGATGCAATAAATCTAAAAAGTATTTTTGTGTCTTTGAGGGTAGCAATCTGTGTTTCAATACTTTCAACAGTTATTGGGACATGCGCTGCATTCCTTTTTGAAGAGGAAAAATTCAGGTTTAAGAATTTTTTCTATTTTCTTATGCTTGCTCCGCTTGTTATTCCTGGTGTTATTCTTGGTATCTCAATTCTTGTATTTACAAATTTTGTTGGCTTGTTTTTTGAAGAAACCATGGGCATTGATGTAAGATTCCTGCGTCCAGGGTTCTGGCTTGTAGTGCTTGGACAATTTTCGTTTATTACAACACTTGTTGCTCTTGTTGTTGGGGCAAGACTTAGAAAATTTGATAAGACTCTTGAAGAAGCTGCATATAATCTTGGAGCAAACCGTTTTCAGGTTATATGGCATATTACACTTAAATACTTAAGCCCTTCAATTGTAGGGGGAGCTGCTGTGGCTTTTTTAATGTCATTTGAGAATTTTAATACAACGCTTTTTCTTTTAGGATCTGAATCTACATTGCCAATTAATTTATATTTGCGGGTAAGAGATGGATCTACACCTGTAATAAATGCTATTTCATTTCTTCTGATTTTATGTACATCTATTTTTGCCATTGCAAATCTCTGGCTTTCGAGAAAAAAGAAATAATATAATCGACGGAGAGTATATGAATATAGATGAAGGATTAAAGCAGTTTCTTGAAAGCGTAAAACAAGGGATAAAAAAGATGAAGGAGTATAATTCCAAAGAGTTGATCCTTCTTCATCATAATGATTCTGATGGTCTTTCATCAGGAGCATTGTTGCTTAAAGCATTTCAGAGGGCAGGGTACAATGTAAAAAGATTTTCACTTGAAAAACCATATCCTGCTGTTCTTAAAAAGTTATTTGGAGAGAATTCAGGGAAAATAATTATATTTGCTGATTTTGCCGGAAAAATTGCTCCAATGATATCCAGCCTTAACAAAGGTAAAAATATTGTTATTATTCTTGACCACCATGAAGCAGAAGAATCAAAAGATATTTCAGTAATAAATCTTGATCCTGATTTATTTGGACTAAAAGGAGACAGAGATATTTCAGCCTCTGTTGTCTGTTATTGTTTTGTAAAAGAACTTGATAATGCAAATAAAGATATTGCTCATATTGCTGCCTTTGGCGGAATAGCTGATTTTTATCATATCAATAACCAGCTCTATTCTTATAACAAACTTTGCTTTGAAGAAGCAGTAGAAGTAGGCTTAATGAGAAACGAAGATAAAAATGGCAAAGAACAGTTTTTTATAATGCTTGGAAAAAAAGAGGTTAACGTAGTTGATTTTTATCCAATGATAGATATTGCAGGCGGTGTTGGTTTTTATGATGGAGGTCCTGAACTTGCTATATCTATTTTTCTTGAAGGGCTTACAGAAGAAAAGCTTTTAAAACTTAGAGAGCTTAAAAAAACAAAAGACCATATTTTTAATAAAGAGCTTGAAAATCTTAAAAAAAACAGCCTTAATGATACAGGAAATATTCAGTGGTTTGATGTAGAAAACCGGTTTTCTCCTATGGGAGTGAAAATGATTGGAGTATTTCTTGAAGAAATTGCTGATATGGATTTTATTGATCCTGATAAATATTTATCAGGGTTCATGTTTGTACCTGATAATGTTCCTGGGTTTGGAAATATAAAAATGGGACAAACAAAAGTCTCAATGAGAGGGTCCCACAATCTTTCTTCAAAGATAATAAATAAAAAAATGCCGGGAATGAATGAATTCCTTCCCGAAGCTACAAATAATTTGGGTGGATTTGCAGATGCCAGTCATCGTATAACTGCCGCTACTACGATAAATATAGGTAAAGAAAAAGAGCTAATGGAAGAGGCTCAGAAAATATTAGAAAGTAAAATGAAAAAAATGGAGGATTAAATGGGAAAAGGTTCTGCTTTTGGAAAAACAATTCTTATAGGAGATCAGTTTGTTAAACATGGGGTTCCAGCAATTCTTTCAGCGCTTCCATATCAGACAGATACAATTGTCGAAAGAGAGGCAAAGGGGAAAGGTTTTACAGTAATTGATAACAGGGAGGAAGTTCCTGGATATAAAGAGGAAAAAAAAGAATCTTGCTATAGATCGTATGCACATATGATTGATGTCATGAAGCTTAATCTGAAAAAGAATCCTATAAAAATCACTGTAGGGGGAAATTTGCTTGCTGGAAGCGGAGTAGGTGCAAGTGCTGCAATAAGTGTCTCATTTGCAAGAGCTTGTAATGCT
>WRFK01000250.1 GCA_009778835.1 Spirochaetaceae bacterium | reverse complement strand
GCTGGTCTTACAATGGCTATGGCTGCAACCGGCACTATAACAATCGAACAAGCTATACCATTAAACGTTGGTGGAACCATAGGAACAGTTACAACAGTACTTATGGCAAGTATTGCATTAAACTGGGAAGCAAAAAGAGCTGCATTCTGGCATGTTGTGTCCCAATCAATTGGCGGTATTATTGCTTTCATTCTTTTGATCACATATATGCCCGGAGGAGGAGAAAGAGTTTTTATATGGCTTACAAAATGGGTTACTGCAACAGTATTCAGGACAGATGATGCTGCAAGGCAAATTGCAGTAGGTTTTACACTTGTTCCTTTAATTAAATGTATAATATTTTTTAGTGTCCCCAAACTCCTTACTGCACTTGTTGCAGTGTTTGAAAAAGTATTTAAACCAAGCGAAAAAGATAAACCTTTTGGCGTACAATATTTACAGGAACACCTTGTACAGGGAAGTGTGGACATTGCCCTTGAAATGGCTAAAAAAGAAATTCTTGTTGCTGCTGATCTTGTACAGGATATGTTTGGAAAAGTTGACCGGGCATTTAAAACCAAGGATATAAAATTAATAAATGAGATTTGCGACACAGACTCAAAGGTCGATGTCCTCCACAGAGCTATAATTTTGTTTTTGGCAAAAATATCAGGCAGAAAACTTGGTGATGAAGAAACCAAGAGAAATATGAACTATCTATATATAGAAAATGAACTTGAATCTATCGGAGACCTTATTGATAAAAACCTTATGGTTATGGCAAGAAAGATGATGAACCTTAATTTGGCATTTTCAGAGCAGGGCAGTAATGAGCTTGCAGAACTCCATAAAAAGGTAGTGGATAATATTGATAGAATGGTTCAGGCTCTTATAAATGAAGATGCTGCTCTTGCAACCGAGATAACAGAAGCATATTCAGATATAGATGAGAGAAAATACCAGATGTTGCATATTGAAAGACTTCATAAAGGACTTAAAGTATCGATTGATACATCATCTGTGCATCTTGATGTAATTAACTACTATGCAAGAATAAATGGACATGTTGTTTATATTGCAAACAGGATAATATGGCTTACAAAGAAACATGTGTAGGCTATACATTATTTTAGCGTCTTGGTGAAAACCATGGTCCAAAGGGCTGTCCAATAGGCAGCCCTTTTTTATTTTGAATAATGTTCATGCCAAAGCACGAAGGCAATATACGCGCATATTTTAAGGTAAGGAATTTTTGCCAGTTTCCAGGATAATAGGCTGTTTTACACTTTACATTTCGCGGGCTTGTGGCTTTACATTTCGCTGGCTTGTGACTTTACATTTCGCTGGCTTGTGACTTTACATTTCGCGGAAAGCATGGTATTATATCTGCTGTGGATAATTTAAAAAGTAAAACAGGTGATTATGTCCGCTGGCGAACTCAAAATGTCAAAGATGCACTAAAAACTCGTCGTGTTGTTGTTATATCAGGAGCAAGGCAGGCAGGTAAAACCACTCTTGCAAAGCAAGTTTTGGATAAAAATAGTATTTTTCGTCCTTTAGATGTTGATGTGTTTTATAGATCTGCTGTCGATGATCCAACAGGATTTGTGAAAAATGATAATGGCACAATGGTCATTGATGAAGTTCAGAAAGTAAAAAAACTCATCACTGAAATAAAATATGCTGTAGATAACAATAACCGGTCAGGGCAGTATTTGCTGACAGGTTCTGCAAATATATTTTCATTGCCAGAAGTTTCTGAAAGCATGGCTGGGCGGGTAAAAAATATTCGTCTGCGTCCTCTCACACAGGGAGAGGTATTGCGAAAAAAGCCAACTTTTCTTAAAAGGGCTTTTAATATGGATTTCCCAAAGCAAATAACCGGGTATGATAAAAAAGCAATTTTTGATTTGGCTTTTCGCGGTGGATTTCCGGAAGTAGTGCGGCTAAAAACTCAAAAAAATCGTAAAGAATGGCACATAGATTATATCTCAGCATTGTTGAAAAATGATTTAAAAGATGTTGCTAACATAAGCCGACAAGATACATTAAAAGACCTTATTGCTTTATTAGCAGCTTGGTCAGGAAAATTTATGGATATATCTCCTGTTTGTAGTTCTCTGGGATTATCGCGTCCGACTGTTGTATCATATATAAACATACTTGAATCTTTATTTTTATTTGACAGGTTAGCTCCATGGATCAAAACTGACTATGATCGCGTTGGGCGCAGTTATAAATATTATGTTGGTGATACTGGTTTTATGACAGCTGTCCTTGGCTGGAAACAAGAAGATATTTTATTAGATGTAGATCGTTCGGGCAAATTAATGGAGACTTTCGTGTTTCATGAATTGGCTAGCCAGATTGATTTAGATAGTTCTTATTCGCTATACCAGTATCGTGATAGAGAAAAACGGGAAATTGATTTTCTGGTGGAGCGGGAAGATGGGGCTTTAATTGGTATAGAAGTAAAAGCAAGCCATAGCGTGTCTTTAGGAGATTTTTCTCATCAGAAAAGCTTTCGGGAAAATATTCTCAAGAATAAAAAACCGTATATTGGTTTAGTCTTATATTCCGGAGAACAAACACTTTCTTTTAAAGAAAATTTTTTTGCTGTTCCAATATCTGTGTTATGGTCAGAGTAACCAGGATTTTTTCTTGGTATTTTAGTGCACTTTTTTTGTCAAAAAACACTGATTGACTTCTCTTTTGTTGGCGAGATAATTCACAGAATGAACAGAACAGACCAGAACAGAACAGAACAGACCAGAACAGAACAGAACAGAACAGAACAGAACAGAACAGAACAG
>WRFK01000249.1 GCA_009778835.1 Spirochaetaceae bacterium | reverse complement strand
TACTTCTTTCATATTTGAGATTACTTTTTCCCTTAGCCTGTCATCAGGAACAAGGAAAAGCGAAGGGGTCACTTCGTTGATTAATGCAATAGGGCCATGTTTTATTTCCGCAGCGCTGAATCCTTCTGCATGAATATATGATATTTCTTTAAGTTTTAAAGCCCCTTCCATTGCAACAGGATAATTTATTCCCCTGCCAAGAAAAAGAAAACTTCTGGCAAAATTGTATTTTTTTGCAAGTTTTTTAATCTCATCTGCTTTTGCTAAAGCTTTATCAATAATATCAGGAAGTGAGTTCATCTGTTTTACAAACTCAGATCCAGCCTCAAAGGACATTTCTCTCATTCTTGCCATAAGCAGCGTAAATATATAGAGCGCGACAAGCTGTGATGTAAAAGCTTTTGTAGATGCAACAGCAATTTCAGGCCCTGAGTGAATATAAACTCCGCCGTCAGTTTCTCTTGCAATTGTAGAACCTACAACATTACATATTCCAAGAACTTTTGCCCCTTTTCTTTTTAACTCTCTCATTGCATAGAGAGTATCTGCTGTCTCTCCTGACTGTGAAACAACAAAATATAGGGCATTTTTCTGAATTATAGGGTTTCTGTATCTTAATTCCGATGCAAGTTCTGCAGTCGCAGGAATTCTTGCAAGCGATTCCAGAAGATATGCAGCAACAAGGCCTGCATGGAAAGAAGTTCCGGCTGCAACAATTATTACTCTTTCAATATTAAGAAGTTCGCTGCTTGCCATATTAAGCCCGCCCAGGTGTCCTGTTGCAAGATTAATATTAAGCCTGCCTGCCATCCCGCGCATAACAGACTCTTTTTGTTCATATATTTCTTTTAGCATAAAGTGTTCAAACTTCCCTTTTTCAAAGGATTCAAATTCCCAATCCACTTTATTTATAGGTCTGCTTATATTTTTTTCATGAAAATCCGATATTTCAAATCCATTGGGTTTAATAGTTATAATTTCGCCATCTTCAAGATATACAACCTGTTTGGTATATGAAATCATTGCATTTACATCCGATGCAATAAACATTTCATTATCGCCAACTCCAAGAATTAATGGCGATCCATTTCTTGCTCCCACAAGTAAATCTGGGTTGTCACAGTGCATTACAACAATTCCGTATGTCCCTTTAAGATGTTTTACAGTTTCTCTTACAGCTTGTGTAAGATCTCCCGCATATATATCTTCAATAAGGTGGACAATTACCTCTGTATCTGTTTCTGATTTAAAAGTATGCCCTTTTGCAGTGAGTTTATCTTTAAGCTGATTATAATTTTCAATAATACCATTATGAACTACAGATATTTTTCCGCTGCAATCTGTATGAGGATGGGCATTTTCATCTGTAACTCCTCCATGGGTTGCCCATCTTGTATGAGCTATACCATTGTGGCCAAAAGATTCTTCCGGAACTATTGCTTTTAAATCTCTTATTTTTCCTCTCTTTTTAATGACTTTAAAACCAATATCAGTTCCTACACATATACCTGCTGAATCATATCCTCTGTATTCCAGCCTTCTTAATCCTTCAAGCAGTATCCCGGATGCAGGCTTGCTTCCGCAATATCCGACTATTCCACACATTAGTAAACAACCTTTTATTTTTATTTAGGGCAATATTACATTTATTCTTTTAGTTTATCTATATTATTTATAATTATTTTATTATCAGATATGCTAATTATTCCTTCCAGCGAAAAATCAGTGAATTTTTCCTTTATTATTCCAATAGGTAGTTCCATGTTCTTGGCAATGGTATCGATAGTTCTGTCGTAATTAAGGTTATTTATATCTATCCCTTTTCCCTGAATAAGATAATAGAGGTTCATGGCAATAAGGCTTTTAATATCTTTTTTTACAAGTCTTTTTATTTGTAAATTGGCATGTTCAAGTCTTTTACACAATTTATCAATAATATTGAGCGCTATTTTTGCATTTTTCTCAATCATTTGAATAAAACCTTCCCGATTGAATGCAAGAAGCTGTACATTCCCTATTGCAGTTGCGGTTGCAGTTCTTTTAATTTTGCTTACAATGGCTATTTCCCCAAAAAAGTCCCCTTTTTTGATAATATCAATTATATGCTCTTCATGGCCGATAATTCTTGATATTTTTACAGAGCCTTCCTGTATTATATACATCTGATTACCTTCTTCGCCTTCTTTAAAGATAATCTCATTATTAGTAAAACTTGTTCCAAATTTTTCAAAAAGTGTAATATCTGACATATAACCTCTTCCTATACTAATATTATTGAATCAATTTTAACAATTAGCAGTTACATAAATATCGTCATAGGAGAGTTTTATGTGTAGAACAGTTTTTTGTATTGTTATCTTTATTTATTTATTGATTTTATTTTCATGCGCTCCAATAGATTCAAAAACAACGGAAATAGACCATAATATTGCTTCGCCAAAAATAATAGGGCTAAAAATTGTTGAAAGCAATAAAATCGAGTTCATATTTTCAAAAGAAGTCTCTGCCTCATCATCATCTTTTGAGATAAACCCATATTTGGGGGATATTTATTGTGAAACAAATGAAAAGTCTATTGTAATAAATCTATCGGAAGAACAGTCTCCGGGGGAGGAATATTTTATAAAAGGGAGGGTAAAAGATAATTATGGAAATTCTCTCTCTTTTAGCACAAAATTTTATGGTTTTAACCCCAGAGTGCCAGTTATTCTTATAAATGAATTTACCACAAATGGGAGCACAGCTCATCCTGATATGGTTGAATTATTTATCTCTACAGAGGGAAATATGGCAGGAGTTGTATATTATGCAGGTTGCGGTTGTATAAATG
>WRFK01000248.1 GCA_009778835.1 Spirochaetaceae bacterium | reverse complement strand
TTTTTCTCGATTTCCTGTTCAAGTTCTATAATTTTTTCAGAAACATCATATAGCATATAGCCTACATCCGTAAGCTTGAACTTTTTTCCTGTTTTATCAAAAAGAACAAGATTAAGCTCGCTTTGAAGTTCCTGGAGCTGGCGTGTGGCAGCAGGTTGCGTCATGTCAAGAAATGATGCAGCGTTTGTTATGCTTCCAAGTTTTGCTGTATAGTAAAAAGTTTTAATATAATTTAAATTCATAAATATTTATCAATTTTTTTATATCCGGATTATTTTCCATAAAAATTATACCATTAAATATTTTAAAAAGGTATATTATTTTTAATTAATATTATCTGTTTAGAGAGAATAAAATTGCAGATTCATGAAGTAGAAATAGAAAAAATAATCTCCAATAGCTGCGGTCTTGGAAGAGTTAATGGCAAAGCTGTTTTTGTCCCATACGCAATTCCGGGCGAAAAAGTAACGGTAACTGTTACAGACGAAAAAAACAGCTATTTATGCGGCAATATAAAAGATATTTTGCTTGTCTCTCCTTTTAGGGTTGTTCCGGCTTGTAAATATTATTACGATTGCGGCGGATGTACGCTTGGCCATATAGACTACAAGATGCAGCTTGATATAAGAAAGAACCTTATTAAAGAAGCAATAGAAAGAAACGGGAAAATAGTTTCTCCGGAAATAGAAGTTGTCGGAGGATCTCCATACAGTTACAGATGCAGGGCGCAATTTCATAAATCGCAGGATAGCACACCTGGTTTTAAAAAAAGAAACAGCGAGGAAATTATTAAAATAGATTTCTGCAATATATGTAATGCAGGGATAAATAATTTTCTGCAATCTTCTCCTTTGCTGGAAAAAGAGCGCGTTACAGTTTTTGCTCCTGATAATAATTTTTCTTATGACAGAAACCTAACGCAAAATAATGTAATTGAAGTAAAAATAAAAGAGAGGATTATAAAAACAGATATCAACTGTTTCTTTCAAAGCAATATTCAAATGCTGGAAAAAACAATTGACCTTATAATGAAATTTGCAAAAGGAAAAGTTTTTTTTGATCTCTACAGCGGGGTAGGAGTTTTTGCTTTATTTTTAACAGAACAAGCTGAACTTGTAGTATCTGTGGAGTCAGATAAAATAGCAGCTGCTTTTGCAAAAGAAAATATAAAAAGCAGTAAAGCAAAATTTTCCAGCGAGAAAGCCGAAAAGTTTGTACTTGATTGGAAAGGAGCTATTCCCGATACAGTTGTTCTTGATCCTCCCAGAACAGGGATTTCAATTCCTGTAAGAAAATATCTTACAGATAAAAAAATTAAAAATATTATTTATCTTTCCTGCGACTATGCCACATTTGGAAGAGATCTGGGATTTTTTACAGAAAAAAAATATTTAATTAAAAAACTTTTTTTCCTTGATTTTTATCCTCAAACAGCTCATGCGGAATCACTTGCTGTCCTGGAGTTTATGGGATAATCTATAAGTATGTTGTTTAAGAGATATGCGCTGTTACTTATATTTCTTATCTCACTTGCCTCTCTGCATGGAGCAGAACATGGCGAAACAGAAGCATCATTTTATATAAAATCTATTTTTACCACAGGGGGGAGAATAAGCGGTTATGTTTCCGCAGATCCTCGGGGCGGGTTTCTTGCTTTTTCGGAAGACAGATATCTTTACAGCTTCTATAACAATGGAGAGATGCGCTCCAGAAAAAAAATCTCCGGTAAACCAGCTCCATTCCACGTGCAGGGGTTTGATGGAGTAATTTATAAATATTTTGACAGTACTGTTTTGAAAGCCATAAATATGAAAGGCGATGTTATATGGAGCATAAAAAATGATACGCCTCCTGCTTTTTCTCCTGTTGTAAATTCTATGGGGAATATTATTACTGTAACTGATAATAAAATAATTTCGTATTCATACATGGGAAGAAAAAGGTGGGAGATAGGATCTGATATATCTGAAAAACAGGATAAAAAAAATACCAAAGTTAAAGACAGATTTTTTTCAACCCCTTTAATACCTGCTGCGGGCGGTGTTGTATATGCCGGCATGTCGGATGGAACTGTTGTAGTTGTAGGCAACTATGGAGAAATAATTAAAGCAATGCAAATATCTGTTACAGAGATAACGGCGCTTGGCATAAGCAGCGAAAAAATAATTGTTTCCGACAAAAGCAGCAATTTGTTTATTCTTGACCATCAATTAAAAATCCTTGACTCTGTAAAATTAAGGTCGCCCGCATCGTATATAGTTGCGGCAAAAGATGATAGCGTTATTGCTGTGCTTACAAAAGCAGGAAATGTGGAACTGTTTGACAGCTCATTTTCTCTGTTTCCTGCAAGAATAAGAGGTTATGGATTTACAGGGATGCCTCTTTGTTTTGGGAACAGTTTTTATTTTGTAAAAAGTAACGGATTTATTTTAAAGTTTGATATAGCCCAGAAAAAAGCAGAAGAGATTCCGATTCCATTTGAAGCTGTGCATGGTTTTCGTACTCCTGCAGATATAGACACGCCTTTAACAATATCAGCATATAAAAATATGATTATAGCAGGTGGGCTTGACTGGAATCTGTATCTTATAGAAGAGAGAGATTATAAAAACATTCAGGCGCAGGGGGCAGATAGTTTTCAGAATTACATATTCACCAATAACCCTCAAAGTAATGTTGATATAGCGCCGGATACAAGATATCTTCTTTATATTAATGAACTATCACTGGTGGAAGATGTTGCAGGCAGGGAAAATGCGTTTGAGCTTCTGGATCAGTTTTTTCTTGAAAAAATAACAGGAAATGATGAAAGATATATTTTGTCAATTATTGGAAGAGTTGCG
>WRFK01000247.1 GCA_009778835.1 Spirochaetaceae bacterium | reverse complement strand
CCTTTTATTATTGTAGGAACTCCTGGAAGGATAATGGACCACATGAGGCGGAAATCAATATCTTTTTCCAAAGTTTCAATGGTTGTACTTGATGAAGCTGATGAAATGCTTGATATGGGTTTCAGGGAAGATATTGAATTTATACTTAATGAAACTCCTTCAACCAGACAAACTGTAATGTTCTCTGCAACTATCTCCAAAGAGATCCTTTCCCTTACAGACAGATTCCAGAAAGATCCTGTGTTTATAGATGTAACAAGCCAAAAAATAAATTCACCTGTTATTGATCAGATGTATTTTGAAATTCCCGAAAAAGCAAAACCAGAAGCTGTAGCAAGGCTCATAGATTTTCATGATATAAAGCTTGCTTTAATATTCTGCAATACAAAAACAAAAGTCGATGAAGTTGTTGAAATATTAAAAACCAGGGGCTATTTTGCAGAAGGGCTTCATGGTGATATGTCCCAGAGACAGCGCGAGAAAGTAATGTCTGGATTTAAAAATGGTGCAATAGAAATTCTTGTAGCTACTGATGTTGCAGGAAGAGGAATTGATGTAAATGATATAAATGCTGTGTTTAATTATGACCTTCCGCGCGATGATGAAGATTATATTCACAGAATAGGGAGAACAGGCAGAGCAGGCAAGAGCGGAAGATCTTTTACATTTGTTAATGGCAGGGAAATTTATCATCTCAGGCGCATAGAAAGAATAAATGGAATAAAAGTTACACGCGGCACAATTCCTACAATCGGTGATCTTGATAATACAGCATCAAAAATTATGGGAGAAAAAATTATAAAGAAAATACAGGAAGGGCAGCTTTCAAGGTATATAAATATTGTTGAGAATATAATGAGCGATGAATATACATCTATGGATATTGCAGCAGCCTTATTAAAGCTTTCCATGGCGGAAAAAAATGAAGGATATGATGAATCCCAGATTTTTGAAGTTAAAAAAGATTCGGTGAAATCAAGAAAATCAAGCAGCGGTAAAGGAAGCATTGGCAAAGGAAGATCATTTGTCGCAAAGAAATCAGAAAGCAGTGAGTATAATAAAAATAAAAGAAGAGACAATAATAAGGCAAGTTATGAAAAAGAAGAAAACAAAAAATATTTAAAACCCAAAAAACAGGAAAAATATAAAGAAACCAGCTTTGATGACAGAAAAAAGAGCAGACCGAAAAAAGAATATAACGACACTTATTTTGATGATAGAAAAAAAAGCAGGCCAAAAAAAGAATATAGCGATACTTATTTTGATGACAAGAAAAAGAGTCGTCCAAAAAAAGAATATAACGATACTAACTTTGATGATAGAAAAAAAAGCAGGCCAAACTTTGATGATAAGAAAAAAAATAGGCGGGAAAAAGAATTTCCTGGAACTAAAGACAAAAAAGAGGACGCATCCCGATGGTGGGCAATTTTTGAAAATAGAGAATCTGCGCAACGTTCTCCAAAAGGGAAAAGTAAAAAAAAGAAATAATTGGGGTTTTTAAAGGAATTACAGATGAAAAATAAATCTGCCTCAATATCTTCGCAAGAAAAAACAAAAACAGAAATATTAAGAATAAAAGGGATGCACTGCGCAGGCTGTGCTGCAAATATAGAAAGAACATTAAAAAAAACAACTGGTATTCTTGAAATCAGCGTTAACTTTGCTACAGAAAAAGCTTGTATTAAATGGGAACCTCGAGACTTAAAACTTTCTGATATAAAAAATGCAATAATAAAAATTGGGTTCACCCCTGTTGAAGCAGAAGAAAAAAGTAATAAAGAAATTAAAGAGCTTGTTTCAAAGACAAGAGAGCTTATTATTGCCGCTGCTGCAGTTATTCCGCTGTTTTATATTGCAATGGTTCCAATGACAGGGCTTGATTTCCCATTCCCTTCTTTTTTAAAACCCATGGAACATCCTCTTGCTTATGGGATTGTAAGTTTTATTCTGGCGCTTCCTGCTCTTTATGCAGGAAGAAGATTTTTTCTTTTGGGATATCCTGCTATTGTAAAAATGCGGCCAAATATGGATAGCCTTGTTGCTCTTGGAAGTTCTGCTGCTTTGATCTACAGCATTGTTAGCCTTTCGCGAATTATAATGGGGGATAGTAATGCTGTGCACCATCTTTATTTTGAAACAGCAGGTGTTGTTATAACTCTTGTGCTTCTCGGAAAGTTGCTTGAAGCAAAGGCAAAAAACAGAGCAGGAAAATCAATAAAAGCGCTAATGGATCTTGCTCCGGAAACAGCAACAATTGTTATTGATGGAAATGAAAAAGAGGTCGCAGTATCAGAACTTAAAGAACATGATATTATAAAAATTCGTCCCGGAGAGAGGATCCCTGTTGATGGCGCTATTACAGAGGGCTACGCTGTTATTGATGAGTCTATGCTTACAGGGGAAAGTATTCCTCTGGAAAAAACAGCAGGAGATAGTGTAACAGCTGGAAGCATAAATAAAACAGGTTCTTTTCTTTTCAAAGCAACGCATGTAAATGAAGAAACAACTCTTGCAAGAATCATAAAAATTGTCGAAGATGCGCAAAATAGCAAGCCACCTATAGCTCATCTTGCAGATAATATTGCCGCATGGTTTGTCCCTGTTGTATTGATAATAGCTTTAGGATCAGCTGGTCTCTGGATAATTGCAGGCAAAGGGGTAACTTTTTCAATTACTATCCTTACATCTGTGCTTCTTATAGCATGCCCTTGCGCGCTTGGTCTTGCAACTCCAACTGCTGTAATGGTTGGTATTGGAAGAGGCAGTGAGCTTGGAATATTGGTAAAAAGCAGCGAAGCTTTGCAAATTGCCTCAAAAATAAATGCGATTTTATTTGATAAAACAGGAACTCTTACAGAAGG
>WRFK01000246.1 GCA_009778835.1 Spirochaetaceae bacterium | reverse complement strand
CTTTTTCTTTCCCAAAAAAAATCATGATGATGCGCAATAGTAGGAATAGTTGTTTCTGCAATAAAATCTGTTATTGCTATTCCAAGAGGTATATTAAGAGGAATTGTAAGAGCATTCTCCGGAATAATAAGATCAATATCAAATTTATTTACAAAATCATATATTTTTTGTTTTATTGCTTTTTTTAATTCATAAATTACTTCTGTAGTCTCTTTTGTTCTTAAACTGCGGCCAAATATCCTTTTATTAAGATCTTTTATAATAGGGCTCTGAAAATGGAGAAGAGGGTCTGCCATTGATCTTTCGGGAGGCGTATCCACTTCGCCTGCCAGATAAAAACATTCATGTCCTTCTTCCTGCAGAACCGATGCCCATTTTGATGTTTCCAGAGAAACTCCGTCTGTTCCCGCAAAACGTAAAGAAATAAACCCTATATTTTTACCCATATTATACTCCACAATATGTAGACAGGATTTCAGACTGGTATTACAATGCACATTTTATGCAACAAAATATGTAACACTAATCCAGATTAATTACTCTATATTATTATCATTTATAATTTTTTACAATGATTTAAAATCCATTTCTCTTTATTTATAATTTTTTTTTATAATTTTTATAAAATAAACTCCTGATTTTAATAAACAACGCCAACTGCAAAAAAAAGCTGTGCGTAGTTGCACAGCTTTTTGGGTTTACAAATTAAAGGTATAAGATTATTTCTTAATCTCTATTTTTTTATTTCTACTTTTTTTGGCTCTTTTTTTTCTTTTTTTAGAATCTCAAGCGCTAAAATACCATTGTCAAATTTAGCTTCAATATTTTCTTCATCGGCTTTTTCAGGAAGTATAAAAGACCTATAATACTTCTCTACCCTTTCAGATATTATATGCTTATCTTTTCCCTTCTCTTCTTCTTTGGTTTCTTTCTCTGCTTTTACTGTAAGAACATTTTTCTCAATCCTTACATCAATTTCATTTTCAGTAAATCCAGGAAGCTCAATTTCAAAACCATAGCTTTTGTCTTTTTCTATAATATCAGCAACAGGTTTTTTAAAATTATCGCTCAGGCTGATGTCAAAAAAATCTTCCAAAAAATTATCCCACACAGGGCTAAGGGTTGTTCCAAATGGTCTATAAGTTACTATCTTGTTCATATCTTTCCTCCTAAAATTATTTATTATTTATATTAATTACTATGCAATTTTTGTGCCAACTTCAAAATAATTTTATAAATCATTACAATATAAAGAGTTATTTAATATCTCTAATCTGCTCATAAAAAGTAAAGTTCATTCTGTTGTGTCATTATAACACAGGGGCTGTTTTCCAATTATTTACAGTGTCATTTTGACACAACAAGTTATTATTGATACACGATTAAAATATTTTTATATAATATTTATTGCAGATGAAGTAATATCGGTTTTAAGGATTTTACCTCACCCTTGGCAGGGTATATAATTTTATGATAGCAGAGAAAGAACTAACTTATAAAGAAATATTGAAATTCTGGTCTCCCCTTGCGCTTATGTGGATCGTAATGGCGCTTGAGATGCCTGCAATAAATTCAGTAATTGCAAGAATGTCTTTTCCAAAAGAGAATCTTGCAATTTTCGGTATTATTTTTGCACTAAGCCTTATTATTGAAGGGCCAATTATTCAGATGCTTTCGGCAGCTAATGCTCTGTCAACAAGCTATAATAATTATAAAAAGCTCTCGAAATTTTTACTATTTGCCCTTTTTATACTAACGACTATCCATATTTTATGCTGCATGCCTCAAGTATTTAATTTTATTGCAAAAAAACTTTTTAATCTGAATGATGAATTTATAACTCCTGCGCGGATTACACTTACAATTATGATTCCATGGACGCCCGCCATAGGATATCGGAGAATGTGGCAGGGTGTTCTTATAAGGGCAGGAAGAACATATTCTGTAACAGTTATAATGGTAATAAGAATTATGGCAACATTTTTAGTTCTTTTTATTGGATACTTTTTTACAAATATAAGAGGTTCTTATATTGCTGCAGCTTCTTTAAGTATAGGTGTCACAACAGGCGCTATAGTAGCAGCTATTTTTGTATCAAAAACAATACAAGAAAAGAAAAAAGTATCTGATAATGTTACTGCTATATCATGGAAAGCTCTTTTTATTTTCTATCTTCCGCTTGCTCTTACCTCATTTATAACAATGGCAAACAGACCCATAATTGCTGCGGGAATTACACGCGGACTACTTCCATTAGAATCGCTTGCACTCTGGCCTGTTATATATTCATTTGTTTTTCTTTTCCAAAGTTTTTCATACTCTTTTCAGGAAGCAGCAATTGCTTTAATTTCAGGGAAAAAAAATAATAGAATGTTACTTAATAGTATTATTTTCATAGGAGCAACAACTCTTTTATTATATGTTACTGCGGTAATTACCCCTTTTGGAAGAGTTCTTTTTTTATCAAAAATATCAGGATTGCCAGAAGATCTTATTTCAATATCAATAATTCCTCTTGCAATAATGACAACTGTTTCGTTAGCAGTTCCTGTAATTGCATGGTTTCGCGCAGTTAATATCCATAATAAAACAACAGGAAGCGTTGCTATTGCTGTTGCTATTAATCTAAGTGTTGTAGTAACTGCAATGACTTTGCTTAATATGTTCTTTTCAATACAGGGAATCATGGCAGCAGCAATAGCATTTACATCAGCTGTTTGCGCAGAAGCAATTTTTCTTATCATTGCCGCAAAACGGTCTGCGGCTACAAACTACCAAGGCTAAAATCGCCATATATCTTAAGACAGAGACCATCCTTGTTAACATAAAGTTTTCTCTCCGGAAAATATTCTGCAAGTTTTTTTTCCAG
>WRFK01000245.1 GCA_009778835.1 Spirochaetaceae bacterium | reverse complement strand
AGCTGATTATTTTTAAAGTTTTGATAGAAGAAATTTGTATCTCTTCAAAATCTGTAAGATAGATTTCCCCTGTATACAGATTAATTGCAAAAGAACCAATATGTTTACCACTGCCTTGTGGAGTAAAATCAAAATAAATATGTTCTGTATCTTCTCTGGGCTCTAATGAGAGGTAATACCCCCTGCTTTCAAGGAACATTTTAAAAGAAGGATCTTCTGCAATCTTTTTTATCTCTTTAATAGATTGTTCAATTATTCTTTCTTCGTTTGTTCTTATATCAAGATAAAGATCAAGATTTAAAATTATATCTTTGATTTTTTCATAATCGCCGTAGAATTTATCATTTATTAAAAATCCCTCTTTTTTATATGAATAGGCAAGTGTCCCAATAAACTGATTATTTATTCTGTTTATTGAAAAAAGTTTTGTATTATATATATCTTTATTTTCTGCTATTGGAATAGTTTTGATTCTTTTTTCCAAAAAAGATTTTTTCACATTTTCGCTATTAATATAATTTTTAACACTCTGTATTTCAGATCCTGCTTTTTGATATAGAGATTTTACTTTTGAGTATGTGTCATCAATAAAAGTTTGAAAATCTGCAACAGATACAATATCTCTCTTATTTTCAAAAGGGAAAAAGCTTGCGATAATTTTATTTTTTTCAGCGCTATATTCAAAAGAGTAATATATATTATTTTCTGATAACAAATACACGATGGAATCTTTTTGTTCTTTTTGGAATTTATATTTTACTAATAAAGGATTTATTTCTGCAGAAAATTTATTTAAATTTTCGTTTTCTTCATTTTTTTTATGTTGCGAATAAAGTTTATCAAAAGCAATATAATATATTTCATACCCGCGTACACTGTCTGAATTTGCATCCCGGTTTTCATCTTTTTCTTCAAAAGAAGGAAAGGATGTTGAAGGAAGATTAACCATATCGCGCAATATATTTATTTCATCTTTAGTTTTTATAAGAGTAGCTTTTACAGTTTCATTAAATGAAGATTCGGCATTTGAGCTCTTGGTCATACGGTTTTCAAGTCTTGTAGTTCTTGATACTAAAATAAAAAGCAGGGAAAAATTGAGTATAACAGCTATAGTAATAATGGCTACAATAAAATATTTTCTTAAAAAAAACATTTAATGCTTAAAGCTCCTTTGACCTGTATAAACCATTGTGGCCCCTTTTTCGTTACAGGCTTCAATAACTTCAAAATCGCGGAGAGAACCGCCTGGCTGTACAACAGCAGTGACTCCTTCATTGAGCCCTACATCAATGCCATCTCGGAAAGGGAAAAATGCATCGGAAACCATAACGCTTCCTTTAAGCCCGCCTTTTTCTGCATTAACAAGAGATATTATCTCTTCTCTTTTGTCATTATCATTAAGAAGATGCCATGGGGTTTTATATTTTTCCCAGGATATCCTATCCCACGATTTCCTGTATGCTTTATCTCTTGCGATTTCAGCAACGCCTACCCTGTCCTGCTCTCCTGTGCCAATTCCTACTGTAATTCCGTTTTTAACATATATTACAGAATTGCTTGTTACTCCGCTTTCAACAAGCCAGCCAAAAATAATATCTTCATATTCTTTTTCAATTGGCATTCGATCTATTTTATATTTTTTATCTTTATAGATGGTTTCAGCAGGAAGCAGATCTTCTTTTTTTAATGTTTTTGGAGAGTATGATAATTGCGCTATTATTCCTCCGTCTATCAAAGACTTGAAATCAACTACCCTTTCTCCAATAAACGTATTAAGTTTTTCTATATTTCTTATTGCCATTACTCTTATATTTTTTTTCTTTTCGAGTATTTCCATAACTCCTTCTTCATATTCAGGAGCAGCTATTACCTCAACATAATTATCAGAAAGAAAAGCAGCGCAATCCATATCCATAGGTCTGTTAAAAACCACAGCTCCGCCAAAAGCTGCGATTCTGTCTGCCATAAATGCTTTTTCAAAAGCATCTGAAATTGTGCTTCCCTTTGCAACACCTGATGGATTGTTATGTTTTATGACTGCACAACATGGAGTATCATGAAAATAACGTAAAATATTTAATCCATTATCTACATCTGTAATATTGATTTTTCCCGGATGTTTACCGGACTGCAGAAGTTCTATATCTGAGGCAATATATTTTCCAGGTATTATTGTTTTAACATCACCTATAGCAATATTTCCATTTGTCAATTTATAAAATGAAGCTTCCTGGCATGGGTTTTCTCCATATCGCAGCCCTTTTTTTTCATTATCTATAACCCATTCTACTTTTTCATAAAATAGAGTCTGTTTGTGTCCACTATCATCATTATAAAATGATATTTCCATTTTTTGCGGAAACTGGTCTTTTAGAATATTATGATATATTTTTTTTATATCATTGCTGCTCATTTATAATGCCCCTGTTTTATTAGAATTGCTAAAATGCGATTTTAAATATTGTCTTTAAGATAGATCAACTTTAATGAATATTGTAATTTTTTTCAAGATTGACTGCATTTATAGAGGCCAGGTATTTTGCAATAACAGTATCATAAGAAGATGTATGATCAAAAGTAGAACATGCCAGTTTAAACCGGGTTTCAAGTGATAATTGACCGCTATTTTCTTCCATTTCTTTTATAATGCTTTCATATTTTGATGGATCGCATACAGAAGCAACTCTATGGAAATTTTTTGCAGAAGCTCTAAGCATACATGGACCGCCGATATCTATATTTGTTCTTGCTTCTTCCGGTGTTATCCCCTCTTTTTTAACTACATTGCCAAAAGGGTAAAGGTTTACAACCACCATATCAAATTCAATACTGGAAGTTCTTTCAATATCTTTTTTATGTTCCATATTGT
>WRFK01000244.1 GCA_009778835.1 Spirochaetaceae bacterium | reverse complement strand
TTTAGAAAAGAAAAAAATATATCTTGCAGGTATAGATATGGGAGGCACAGTAAGGACAAGCTCGACAAATCTTGGGCTTTCAATGTTAAAAATAACTTGTGATGCCGAAGAAGGGAGAATGTTTCTTGATGAAATTCATCTTACAGATCCTAAATTATCCACCGCAGGAGCTGTTGCTGTTACTTACGAACATAATTTTCCCGGCACGATTCTTTCTGTGGGAGAAACAGACATAATCAGCAATCTTTATGTAAAAGAATATGTTATGTATGCAGCAGAAGATTTTAGCGTTGACCTTAATGAAAATTCAGATTCAAACAATGCAAGAACAAAAACAACTTTAAAAACAGATATCTTTAAGTCAAACATTGAGACAAATATTGACCTCACATGGGTAGGAGGCGAAAACTATTCCACTATCGATCATACATACAGGTCTCCTTTGTTTACCGATTTTCTTACACTTACAGATTCCTATAGCGAATCAAGAGATCTCTATTACCTGTCATTCGCAAAATATGATGAACTTAAAATAAAAATTGGAGACAGAGGGGGAACAGCATCTGCTTCTGCGGAATCAATGTTAATTTATAATGATTTATCGCAAAGATGGGATTTTAGATATAAATCAGATACAAGAAAAAAAATAAGAGGGGGAACAAATCTTTCTTTTATAAAAGTATCTACAGGATATATTCCGGAGGATTTATCTTATATTGAAAACTGGTTTAATTCATTTTCCCTTATTATACCCGAAGACAGCGACCCCTGGCCGGACAGGACAATAATTAGCGAAAACAATTTTTCTGTTTACCGCGAATCTTTTGGAGTAGATGTGACTATAAATGCCGGGACATTATCATCCGGAGAAGAGTTTGACAGAAGACAGAAAAGCAGCGGAAAACTGGAAATGCAATTCCCATTTTTTAATACTGCTTTCGGAGGGTGGAAATTTACTCCTGGATATTCGAGAACATTTGAGTATATAAATAAAAATGAAATTGGAAAAAGTTTCCCTGATGATACGCAATTATGGTTTGAAGATTTTTCCAGACAAAGCTACTTTTATACAGGCATCCCTTTTGCAGAATTTTTTCTTGATAGTTCTGAAAAAAAATTCCGGGATGAAAGCGCTTATCTTTCAAACAGCAGATATACCCCCGAAGTTTTTGCCAAATTTTTCAAAAGCAGAAATCCTTCTATAACAGATTTTATTGCTCCGTCGGAATTGAATATACGTTATTTAAAAGAATTCGCAAAAGAAGATGATACCTATACGCATACATACAAAATCGCGGGAGAATATGTTACAAGAGCAATAAATATGTTTGGAGATTCAGGGCTTATGCCAATTTTTTCTTTTTATAAGACAGATGAATTTATAACAAGGTTTTCGGTTATTACAAGTTCTGTTGATACCCCCATACCTCAGGACAGGGAATTTATTTTAAGAAACAGCCTCTATTTTGCAGGGCACAAAGAAACAGAACTTATAATCGATAATAAATTTGGATATGTCCACAGATACTCCGATGAAAAAACTTATTTTTATGATACAGCCTCTGCTTCATATATGTGGATAACACGACCCTCAAAAAGAATAGAGATAAAATATTTTTCAGATAAAAATGATCCAGACCCTTATTTTGCCCATACAGAATCACTGGCATTCATTACAGAGCCTGAAAGCACTGTAAGCGACTATAACTACTGGTCCATTTTGATAACACATGAATCATCCCTTATTTTCCCGGAAAAAGGTAATTTAAAAGTACTCCTTTCCATTGGAGTTGAAAAACACAGGCTCTATGAATCTTTTAACAGCGAAAACACTTATTTGCTTGGGCTTCAGGCAGGTATTTTTGGGCGGCTAATGTTCTAAGTTATTGAAATATTATATTATAAACATAAAATAATACGGAATAAAATATGGGAAACATAAAAATACTTGAAAAATCTGTAGCTCTTAAAATAGCAGCAGGAGAAGTAATCGATAGGCCTGCTTCTGTTCTAAGAGAACTTCTCGATAACTCAATAGATGCCGGAAGCAGCGAAATAAGCGTATATATTGAATCCGCAGGTATAAAAGAGATAAGAGTAATAGATAACGGCGCAGGAATGGATGAAGAAGACTTAAAACTTTCAGTGATTCAGCACGCAACTTCCAAAATTGAAACTGCCGAAGATCTGTTTAATATACATACGCTTGGCTTTAGGGGCGAAGCTCTTTCAAGTATCGCAGCTTCTTCAAGACTTGAAATTATAACAGGACAAGATAACAACTCTAAAGGCAAAATGCTAAAAACAGATAGCAGCGGAGAAATAAACATTACAACATCTGCATCGAGAAAAGGGACAACTATTTCCGTAAAAGACCTTTTTTATGCAATACCTGCTCGAAAACAATTTTTAAAAAATCCTTCTTCGGAAACAAATCTTTGTAAAAACATATTCTATGAAAAAGCAGCGACACGACCGGATATAATTTTTAAACTTTATATTGATGGCGTTCTTATACAAATGTTGGGGCTAGGTGCATTAAAAGAAAGAATATTTGAATGTTACAATGCTGCTTTCAGGGATAAGGCTTTTTTATACGAGATAGAAGAAACTAATTACGGCAGATATAGTATAAAAGGTGTTGTTGCAGATCCTGCTATTTACCGCAAAGATAGAAAATTTATCCATATTTATCTTAATGGAAGAAGGATACAGGATTATTCATTGATTCAGGCAGTTACTTACGGTTATTCGGAATTCATGCCCGGCGGACATTTTCCATCTGCATTTATTTTTATAGAAAATGATCCTTCGCTTGTTGATTTTAACATACACCCTGCAAAAAAAGAGGCAAGAATAAAAAACATTCAGCAAATACACCACTCTAT
>WRFK01000243.1 GCA_009778835.1 Spirochaetaceae bacterium | reverse complement strand
GATCTTGTTGATTATTCTGCATATAAAGGATCAGAAGAAAGTTTTAGAAAAATGATAATGGCATATCTTGATGAAAAACCTTTTACAAATTTTGGAATACAGCTTGTTTTTGGAAAAGTTACAGACAGGACTCCTGTAGGGCACGAACTCTTTTTTCTGCCAATTTACATGAAAGAGGCTTTTTCTGCTGCTGTAATAAAAAACAGCAGGAATGAAACAGTTCCTCTTGTCCTTAAAGAATCAATGATCGCTTCTCCCGAGAGATCTTATAATAAAAAATCTGATTATCCATTTTTTATTTTTTTATCTATTTTAATGATCTATCTTGTTTCAGTTGTTTTGCAACATTGGAAAAACAGATCAAGCAATAATTCTGTTGTTTTTAGATTATCAAGCAAGATGTCTACGTTATGCGAAAGTATTGTATTTCTTTTTACAGGCATAATGGGACTTCTTATTACTTATCTGTGGTTTTTTTCATATCATACTGTGACGGTTTTTAATTTTAATTATTTGTGGTGTACCCCTTTAAACCTCATACTTTTTGCAGGAATAGTCTTAAAAAAGAAAAAATATTTACTTTTGAGTAATCTTACTCTCGTAATGTGCGTAACATATCTTGTTTGTATTGCTGTAGGAGAACAATATCCTCTTCCTGCTTCTTTTTTGGTTGTGATATTTTTGATAATAGCAGCTTTAAGAAAATTTAAGGTCTTTACTCTATAGAAACAGAACTTTCCGATGTTACTGTTATCTTCTTGCCTGAATACCCTGTTTTATTTACCTCATTATCAGGAGGTAAATAGTTGATATAATAGTTGCTATTTGGAAAATTATCATCCACACCTACTGTTGGACGATTTATCTGGTCGTCTTTTAAAAAAACCATATTCGCGTGATTTGGAGTAGGAGAATATTTGTCATTGGCTTCCCAGAGCGCTCCTTTGCCGCCTGCACCTGTTCCAAGTGCTTCGACAATATTTATACCATGCACACGATTTCGACCTTCGTTTATTGTGTTGGGGCCTATATATTCTGCAATAATCTTTTTATTTATATGGGTAATAAGAATACCATCTGCTGGTACATATTTTTTTCCTTCTCCGGATGCGCTTGTTTTTCTTTCAAGTAAAAAGTATTGCGATTCATCGGGACTAAGTGGAATTTTATATGCTGTCTTACTGTTCGCTTCGATATCCTCTATGGTTATTGATGTTGTAGTAACAGGCTTTATTATGACCCAATCATCTCCACCTATATAATCGCGCTCCCATGCAAGCAGAGGCGCAGGATCTTCTCCCAGCCCCCCGCTGCTTCCCCAGCTTCCGGCGCTCATAAGACTCCATCTGCCAACACCATGAGTTTCGTAGGATGTATCATAAAGGTCCGGGAGCCCAAGCACATGGGCAAACTCATGGCAAAAGACGCCTATTGCAGCATCTCCTGGAGTAAAATTATATTCAGGTTGAATTGTATAACGGTTGATCAATGCTTCGCCAAGAGAAATAGCTCCGTTTCCATCTCCGTTACTTCTTGCTGCGTTTAGGGTCCAACTGTGCGACCATATTGCATCTTTGCTGACACCTGGAATTTCTTCGCCCTGGCCTGCATGAACAATAATTACAGTATCTACAATACCTGGTTTTAAGTTAGCATATTTGGAAAAATCAGTAACATATCCTTCGGAATATGCAAGCCTGACTGCTTCGCCTACAAATTGTCCTGGAAAGCTGTCAAATCCCTGCCTATTTCTGCCATAATATTGCCACCCCTTAGAAACTCTAACAGGTCCCACAATATCAAAATTAAGAATAAGATTGCCTCTGGACATATCTTCCCAATATTTTTTCATTGTAAGAGAGATGGGGTTTTTTGCATCATTAGCGCCAAGAATATTTTTAAATACATTAACAATATCAGGTGTTTTAAAATGCAGAGGATCACCTGGTGTTGTTATGGTTATACTGGCGCTTTCAGTACAGCTTAATATCAATAATAAATAAGCATTTAAAAGTATATAGCGTTTTCTGTTTTTAAATAAAATTTGGATTATTAAAAATATTAGTAGCAGCGATGGAATAATGTAGTTGTTTTTATTTTTAAAATTTAATGGCACCCCAGCTTCAAGCTGTTCGTCAATCTCTGAGCCGAAATCTGCAAGTATAACAAGAAGGTTCATTTCTCTCGGAAGTGCCGGAGCTCTTGCCGGAGAACTTCTCATCATGGATTTATAAAGAGGCTCTTCCATTCTGGTAATGTTTTCGGTTCTTTCCCTTCCTTTAGGGTTAGTATTTTTTGGATGCGGCGGCATTGCGTTTGCAGCAAAAACAAAAACCAGCGCAAAAAAAACAATTAAAGCTCTTTTTTTATAAATCATTGTCATCTATAGATCCTTCCCTGCAGTTTTAAGTGAAATAACGTCAATACGGTAGCCTCTATCCAAAGGTGCTGTAATGTTTTCTCTATTTGCAGGTATAAATGAAAAACTTTTTATATATCCCAATTCCTGATTATATGAAATTTTAGATTCAAAAGGGGAATCGTTTTTTGAGTTAAGAGTTTCCTTTGCTCTATTAAATATACTTTCTATGGTAAATGATTTTATAAAGTCTTCTGAAAGATTTTTGTTATCAAAGCTGGATGTCCAGTTTTGAACAATATTATTTTTTACTGTTATTGTAATGTGTTCAGGTGAAAAAGTTGCTCTTGAATAAATTATCTCTTGTGTATAGTTTTTTATTCCACTATTTTTCCATTGTTTCTCATGTTTTAACAATGTTTTCATTTCCGGAGAAATGTTTTTTTCTTTGCTGCCAAAGGCAAAAAGTGCTGAAGGAATAGATAGTAAAATAATCAATATGGCAAAACTTTTTCTGATCAAGAAGCCCCTCTTAATGGTATGCTCCAATTTTTGTCGCTTGATTCT
>WRFK01000242.1 GCA_009778835.1 Spirochaetaceae bacterium | reverse complement strand
GCAGCTATACGGACTTTTAATGTTTCTTTTCTGTTAGGATAATAATCACTGCTATTTCCCATATTAAAAACCCCTGTCTTCAAATTTATAAAACTTTACAAGCTTCATAAAGGCAAAAACAAAAGGCGCGCATATACAATTTTCAATTAGTTCAATAAGAAATCTGAAAGTAAAAATATCCGGAGTTGCCTCCTGCGAAAGAAAAACAGATGCTATGATAGCAGCAGTAAAGCCTTTTATAAGTGTCGCAATTAAAACCATAAGCATGGGGAAAAAAATCGGATCAAGGAATATTTTGCCTTTGGTATTTCCAAATATAAAACCTATAATAGTTTTTACAAAACTATTAAATCCAGGAGGAGAAAGACTTAAAAAATCTTCTGCCATTCCTATAATAAAACCGCTTATCTGTCCCTCAAGAACCCCTCTGCTGTTTGAAAAAAATATAAGTATTATAAGCGCTATATCCGGATATATATAATGCGAAGGGAGCTTTTTTAAAAGAGTGCTTTGAAGCAGCACAAAGAGAAACATGACAATAATGGCGGGAATAAGTTTACTCTTTTTCATGAACAGATCCTTCTTTAAGAACAAACACATATTCAAGCTTGCTAAAATCAATAACAGGTTCCAGTTCCAGCTCAAGAGATGGCTCATATTCCCTGGCGCCTACGCTTCTTACCCGTCCTATATAAATTCCAGAAGGATATATAGAACTTAAGCCGGATGTTATTACAATATCGCCGTATCCTATTTTATCGCTTGCGTTTTTACTTACATAACTCATTGTTATGAGTGATGAATTATTGCCGGTTCCGTTTACAATACCTTCATGCCTTAAATTTTGAAGTCTTGCTGAAACAGAAAATTTCTTGTCATATAACGGTAAAATTTTAGATGATGAATAGCCTGTCTCTATAACCCTTCCAACAAGCCCCTGAAACCCTTCCTGAAAAGCAACAACAGGCATATTCGCAGTTATTCCATGTTTGCTTCCCTTATCGATTGTTATTGTGTTATAAAAAATTCCCGGATCCTGCCCTATTATCTGCGCCGGAATCTTTTCTGTTTTTACAGTACTGCCAAACATAAGCTGGTTGCGAAGTTCATTATTTTCTCTTTTAAGATCAAGATAATCTTTTTCAAGAGATTCATATTCAAAAATGCGTTCCAATAATTTGCTGTATTCTACTTTTACTTTTCTAAGCTCATTAATTGAATTGGCTGTTTCAATAAAAAAATTTGCTGTATATGCAAATCCTTTCTGAAAAAGCGACAAAAAAGAGAATCCGAATTCCGATATTTTTAATGATTCTTTACCCTTATCGCTTGATATCATTAAAACCGAATTAATAAGCAAAAACAGGATAAAAAGCAAAGTACTTTTCTTTATCCTGTTATTTCCGGCAAGCAACTTCATCTTTATATATTTCTTAATTTATAAAGTTATAGATTGTTTTGTTGGATTGGCTTCTTGCAAAGTCATAATACATTCCTGCGCCAACAGCTACACAGTTGAGAGGATCTTCTGCAAGAATAACAGGAACACCGGTTTCTTTTGAAATCAGAGTTGGAAAACCTGCAAGCAGCGATCCTCCACCTGTCATTACAATTCCTCTTTCAACTATATCCGCAGCCAGCTCCGGAGGAGTCTGACCAAGTGTCTTTTTTATCTCTTCCACTACAGAATTTATAGGTTCCAGAATAGCTTCTCTTGCTTCAATGGAATCCATATCCAGCCTTCTTGGTAATCCGGTTATGGCATCTGTCCCTTTTATTTCCATTCTCTCAATTTTTTTATCAGGAAAAGCATTTCCAATTTTTATTTTAATATTTTCTGCTGTTTGTTCACCAATTATTAAATTGTGGACGCCTCTTACATGTTTAATTATTGCTTCGTCAAACTCGTCCCCGCCTATTCTTATGGCATTGGTTACTACCATTCCACCAAGCGAAATAACAGATATTTCTGTTGTACCACCGCCAATATCGCAAACCATATTTCCGGCAGGGGTAAAAATAGGGATTTTCGCACCTATTGCAGCAGCCAGGGACTCTTCAATTACTTTTACATCTCTTGCCCCTGCTTTATAAGCGCATTCCTCAACCGCTCTTCTTTCAACTTCCGTAATACAGCTTGGAACACCTATTACCATTCTTGGTTTTACAAACCACCTTTTAGGGAGAACTTTTGATATGAAATATTTGATCATTTTTTCAGTTGACTCAAGGTCGGCAATTACGCCATCCCTCAGCGGCCTTACTACTATAATATCGCCCGGAGTTTTCCAGAGCATTTTTTTTGCTTCTGTTCCTACAGAAACCACTCTTTTTGTCCCTCTTTCCATTGCAACAACAGAAGGCTCCCCAAGAACAATTCCTTTTCCGCGAACACAAACAAGAGTATTACATGTTCCCAAATCTATACCAATATCTGATCTAAAAGCGCCAGCAATTTTACTGCCCAATCCCATTTATACTCCCCCTCCAACATCTATCTGCAAAACGTTATATCTTTGATTTTAATTATTATTTTACCAATACTATTATAAGTGAAAAAGAAAAAAATGTAAATTTGTCAGAAAATAATTTTATTTAAAACAGCTTAAGTCTGGCTCCGTAATGCTGTGGATCAACACGAAGAGCTTTCCGCCACTCGGCCCGCGCCTTGATTTTGTCCCCTTCTGTTTCATATAACAACCCAAGCCTGTAATATGCATCTGCAGATTTGGAATTTTTCTGAATAATGCGATTATAACATTCCCCTGCTTTTATCAAGTCGTTTCTGCCTTCATAAATCTGCCCTAAAAGAAAGAGATTTTTTTCTTCTATTTGCTGGTTTGTCGTTCTGTTATTTGATCTTATGAGATAATCCTCTGCCAGATTCAAAGAGCCAAGATCCATATATAATTGAGCTAAAAGGGAAAAAAGGATGTCTGAAGGGTTATTTTCT
>WRFK01000241.1 GCA_009778835.1 Spirochaetaceae bacterium | reverse complement strand
CTTGCAGGCAGATAGTCATCATTCCCGACAATTTTCATGTCAAAACTTTCCTTACAAATTTTTGCCAGCCCTGCGCCGATCCTGCCCAATCCTATAACACCAAGAGTTTTTTCTCTTAGATCATAAGACATATTTTTGTATCTGATTTTAAAATTTCCTTTGCGCATTTCTCTATCCATAAGCAAAAGATTTTTTGAAAGCGCAAGTATCAAGGAAAGCGCGTGTTCAATAACTGTTGTAGTATTTGTTCCAAGACTTGAAGTTACAATTACTTTATGCTCAGTAGCAGCATCAAGATCAACATTATCAACCCCTGCACCAGTTCTGCTTATTGTCTTTAACTTTTTCCCTTTTTCAATAAGGTCGCGGGTAATATGTATTCCTGTGCGAAGGACAATTGCCTCTGCTTCTTTTATTTTTTCAGCTACTTCATCATGCTCGCATTTTGAACACAGAATAATTTCACAGTTATTTTTTTCAAGATATTCCTGCGCTTCAGCTTCTATAGGCTGAGGCAATAGTACTTTATGTTTTTCACCCATAATTCATCTCCCGATATTAGCCCACATTTAAAGCAGACAGCTATCTTAAATATCTTCCTCCGCTTACATCCAGAGTAATCCCTGTAATATATGAAGCCTCATCTGATGCAAGAAAAACAACTGCAGCAGCTATTTCTTCCGGAGTGCTTAATCTTCGGAGCGGAATATTTTTAAGAGTCTTTTCCTGCTCTTCCTTTCCTTTCTCTTCCCACAGCCCTTTTACCCTGTCACCTGTCATGGTAACTGTTGGGGCAACAGCAGTTATTCTTATCCCTTTTTCTCCCCAGTCATAAGCCAACTGGCGGGTAAGGCCTTCTACGCCTGCCTTTGCAGCGGTATATTGAACACCTGCAAGGCTTGCCCTGTAATGAGCTGCAAGAGCTGATATGTTTACAATTGCTCCGCCGCCTTGTGCAGCCATAATATTGATTGCCTGCCTGCAGCAGAAAAAAGTTCCCTTAAGATTAACATCAAGAACAAGATTCCAATGCTTTTCTTCGATCTCATCCAGTTTATAGGGGGTGTTAAGAGCCCCTCCTGCGTTATTTACCAGAATATCAAGTTTGCCGTATTTGTCTTTAACAGCAGCGAATACTTTTTTTACTTCGGATTCAACAGTTACATTCATATTAAATCCTTCTGCTTTATATCCGTCATTTTCCAAATCAGTTATTGTTTTCTTTATCTGTTCGCTGTTTATATCTGTTATTATTACCCTGGCTCCCTCTTTTCCCAAAGCTTTAGCAATGGCAAGCCCCATTCCCTGCGCAGATCCGGTAACAATAGCAACTCTTTCCTTTAAACGCTCCATATTTATTCTCCCAAGATTAATCAGGCTGCCATATCTGTTTTATAAAAACAAACATCAGCAGCCATTATCATTTAATTTTGATTTTACGCGCGGTTGTTAAATTCTCTTTTTTCTGCAGGAACTTTAATATCAAATTTTTTAATTTCTTCTATTGTTGCAGCAAGAAGTTCTCCGCCTCTTTGGAGTATTTTTTCTCCTTTTTCTTTTGATGCTCTTAAAGGATTACCTATTGTTGCTGTATCTGAGTATTCATGATGCTCCATAGGCACCCACATGCATTCATCCCCTCTGAATGTTACAAAGCCAGATCCATCATGTTTTGTAAATTCTTTTGTCATCCAGTTTGGCGCATGAGTTCTGTCTGGTTTTGCAAGTTCCATTGCAACTGATTCCGGGTTGTATGCCCATGCTGTTGATGTCTCAAGTTCTCCGGCATGCCATCCCGGAGTCTCTTCCGGAGTTCCTTCGAGAATATCAGCAATAAATCTGTAATTTCTTTCTGTAGGGGTTTTAAACCATCCTACGAAACAGCCGGTTTCATATCTTATTTTTCTTAATACATCATCTATTACTTTTGAATTGCTTCCATGGTGGGTAACATATAAAAGCTTGTTGTATCCATGATAAATAAGACTTCTTGCAATTTCATATACAACTTTTCTGTATGTATCTCCTGAAAAAGTAAGAGTACCTGTTCCTTCTCCCACTCTTCCCATGTGGTGCGGGGAATAACCTATTGGAACCAAAGGAGTATAAAGCGTATCTGTAAGCTTTGCCGCAATCTCTATAATACCCATTGCTGTAAAACTATCTGTTCCAAGCGGACAGTGGGCTCCATGTTTTTCAATTGAACCCATACTTACAATAATTGTATCATTTTTTTTGAGATGTTCTCTGACATCAAGATATCCAAGATCAAG
The DNA here is from genome assembly GCA_009778835.1 of Spirochaetaceae bacterium. Lineage (GTDB taxonomy): Bacteria > Spirochaetota > Spirochaetia > CADAEX01 > CADAEX01 > WQTU01. The sequence goes on along the minus strand of WRFK01000241.1, from coordinate 689 downwards.
GATATTCCAACTTTTACCTCTTTTCATTCCATCTTTTGACATTTTTGCCTCCAGTTATTTTTTTAAAAAACCACTTTCCCTAAGGTCAGCTTCAAGTTTTTCTTTTTCTTCTTTTGTAAGTCCAAAAATCGGCTTCCTTGGAAGCCCGCCTGTAAACCCTGCAAGATCCATAACATATTTAACTCCGGGAACTCCATAAGTTCCTGAAACTTTTTTATTAAGATCAACAAGTTTTATATTAAGCTCTTTTGCTTTTTCTTTTTCCCCGGAAATATAAAGTTGATAAAGTTTTGCGCATTCATCGGGAAAAACATTTGCAAGAGAAAGAACTCCTCCTGTTCCCCCTTTTTCAAGAAGATCGAGAAAATATCCTGCGCTTCCTGCCATTACAGAAAATTTTTCACTACAGTAAGCAATATTTTCCTGCCATGTTTCTTTGCTGCTGTCTTTTAACCCTACCACATTATTATGCTGACACACTTCTTTTATTACCAATGGAGATATTGCAACACCTGCTGCAACTGATGGATTGTTATAAAGAACAACAGGAACAGGCGATGCATCTGCAACATCAGTAATATGTTTTATCATTACAGGCACTGTGATCCTTTTTGCAAAAAAACTCGGCATAAGAAGGCTGACCATGGAAGCGCCAAGATCAGCAGCTTTTTTTGTAAGCCTTATTGTTT
>WRFK01000240.1 GCA_009778835.1 Spirochaetaceae bacterium | reverse complement strand
GCTTTTACTCCATTACAAACAATATGATTTGCCCCAAAAATTTCCTGCCAGCCTGATTTTTTAAGCTTTCCTATAGTCATTCCTGAGTCTATTCCACCACTTAGCGCAAGAATAATTTTGCTTTTCTCTTTTTGTTCCAATTTTAAAGCTGCCATCCTGTATTTCAGATTATTTAAAAAACTATTTTTCTCTATTGTAAAATAATTCAAATTAATGTATTTTTATGCATATATAAGCATATTTATACGGTGCAAAATGAACGAGAAAAAATATAGATTAAGAATAATAAAAAAACTAATAAAAGAAAACAAGATAGATAGCCAGGAAAAGCTTCTTGCTATGCTTGAAGCTGAAAATGTTGCTATTACCCAGGCTACTTTATCCCGGGACCTTAAGCTAATAAAAGTAAGCAAAGTTTCTGATGGCAGCAAAGGTTACTATTATTCTCTTCTTGAAGAGGAGTTGCAAAAAGTATCTGAAGAGAAATATATTATGGATATAAACAGAGGTTTTCTTTCCATAAATTTTTCAGGAAATATTGGGATAATACGGACATTTTCAGGTCATGCAAATACAGTAGCGCTTGCGCTTGATACTCTTGAAATAGATGAAATTTTAGGGACTGTTGCAGGAGATGATACAGTTCTTATTGTTTTGCAAGAGAAAATAACTTCTTCTGATTTTTTAAAAAAAATCAGAGAAAGGTTTCCAACTCTTGATTTATAATTTTAGCGCTGAGGTTAGTGTTTAGCCGAAGGCAGTGACGCCGAGCAATTCCCGCAGCGAAGCGAGTACGGCACGGATAGCGGCACGGATGCCGCATCCCGCGCTAGCCATGGATGGCGATTGGCGCGGAGTGTTGCGATAAAGGGTGGGCGGCGGACAGCGCTGGGAATTGAGCGGCACGGACGCAGGAAAAACCATCAGTATGTGACGCATAAAGTAAAGGAGAAAAAAATGAAAGCAGCAATATTGGGTATTTCAGGTTATACAGGAATGATTCTTTTAAGAATGCTTGCAGATCATCCGGAGATAAAAGAAATTATCCCTGTCTCATCATCAAAACCAGGGGAAAAAATCATAGATATTGACCCGGGAATAGGAAAAGCTGTAATGGAAAAAACAGCAGCTCTTAACAATTGTGTGGTTGATATTTCTTCTGCAGTAACACAAAAACCAGATGTTGTATTTGCAGCGCTTCCACATCTTGCGTCAGCTACAACATGCGAACCTTTTTTCGGGAAATCAGTTGTGATCGATCTCTCTGCAGATCTAAGGATCAAAGATCATGATCTTTTTCAGAAAGCATATAATACTCCTCCTCCAAGACCAGATATTCTTAAAATAGCAGTATATGGCTTGTGTGAAATTTACGAAAAAGAGATAAAAAAAGCAGATGTGATTGCAAACCCGGGATGTTATCCGACATGTACTCTTCTCCCCATAATCCCTCTTGCTGCAAAAGGTTTTATACAAGGGACAATTGTTACAAATGCATTATCAGGTATTTCAGGCGCAGGGAAAAAAGCAACTATAGGAAATCTATATGTTGAGAGAACAGAAAACACATGCGCATATCTTCCCGGGAAAACTCACAGGCATTTTACAGAAATAAAAAAAGAACTTGATAGTTTTGACAAATCTCTTGAAATATTTTTCAATCCTCATCTTGTGCCCATCAAACGGGGAATGCATGCAGCATCTGTTGTCTCGCTTAAAAGCAACGTTAGTGAGCAGGATATAGAAAAAGTTTATAATGAATATTATGGGAATAAAAAGTTTATTGTTCTTAAAGGAAAAAAACTTCCTGAAACAAGAGATGTATGGGGTTCCAACAGATGCGATATTTCATGGCAGATACAGGATGGAAAAATATTGCTTTTTTCTGTTATTGATAATCTTATCAAAGGCGCATCGGGACAAGCTGTACAAAACATGAATATAAGATTTAATTTTGATGAAGCGCTTGGTCTTAAACAATATGGAGAACTTTAAAAATGAGCGATAATAAAAGCAATAAAAAAATTATTGTTATAAAAACAGGCGGAAAAGCTGCTTCTGAAAAATCTGCAATGATCACTCTTTTTAAAGAGATCAAAGAGCTAAAAAATAAATATGATTTTGTTTTTATACATGGCGGAGGAGCAGAAGTAACAAGAGTAAGCAAGGTCTTTGGGCTTGAGCCTGTTTTTAAAGATGGGATAAGGCTTACAACTCCTGAGGAAATGGAAATCGTTGATATGGTCCTTTCCGGAAGAATGAATAAAGAAATTGTAAGGCTTGCAAATAGTTCAGGGATTGTTTCTATAGGACTAAGCGGCAGTGATGCCATGCTTTTTTCAGGCAAGCAAGCAGGCGAAAAAACTCTAACAGGAAAAATTACGAACGTGAACCCATCTATTCTTAGTTTGCTTATTAAGAATGATTATCTTCCTGTTGTGTCTTCAACATCAATGACAGCAGACGGGATAGCGTTAAATATAAATGCAGATGAAGCTGCTCTTGAGATTGCTTCTGCCATTAAGGCAGATAAATTATTTTTTATATCAGATATTCAGGGAGTAATGAAAGATAATAATATTATAAATATCCTTTCCGAGAAAATGGCTGAGGAAGAAATAGCTTCTGGAGTTATATCCGGCGGAATGATTCCCAAAGTAAAATCTTCCATATCTGCTCTTAAAAAAGGGGTTGGCGCAATAATAATCGGAGAATATCTAAAAAATGGAGATCTTTTGGCAAGCATTGATGCAAAAAAAGGGACAAGTATTGTCCTGTAATAATTAAGTTACGGAGGAAAATAAATTGATTAAAAAAGCAAAAGTAAATAATGTTCCATTACCAAAAAATTTCGGCCCCGAGTTTCTTGTATTTGAAAAAGGAGAAGGGGTTATTTATATGACCTTGAAGGAAAAAAATATCTTGATTTTGGCGCAGGTGTTGCAGTAAATGCGCTTGGACATGGCCGGGAAGATATTG
>WRFK01000239.1 GCA_009778835.1 Spirochaetaceae bacterium | reverse complement strand
TTTTTTGAGATGTTCTCTGACATCAAGATATCCAAGATCAAGGATATTCCAACTTTTACCTCTTTTCATTCCATCTTTTGACATTTTTGCCTCCAGTTATATTATTTGATTATTTTAAAAAACCACTTTCCCTAAGGTCAGCTTCAAGTTTTTCTTTTTCTTCTTTTGTAAGTCCAAAGATCGGCTTCCTTGGAAGCCCGCCTGTAAAACCTGCAAGGTCCATTACATATTTAACTCCGGGAACTCCAAATGTTCCTGAAACTTTTTTATTAAGATCAACAAGCTTTATGTTAAGTTCTTTTGCTTTTTCCGTTTCTCCGGAAATATAAAGTTGATAAAGTTTTGCGCATTCTTCCGGAAAAACATTTGCAAGAGAAAGAACTCCTCCTGTTCCCCCTTTTTCAAGAAGATCGAGAAAATATCCTGCGCTTCCTGCCATTACAGAAAATTTTTCACTTTTGTAAGCAATATTTTCCTGCCAGGTTTCCTTGCTGCTGTCTTTTATCCCCACCACATTATTGTGCTGAGATACTTCTCTTAGTACCAAAGGAGATATTGTAACACCTGCTGCAACTGACGGATTGTTATAAAGAACAACAGGAACAGGCGATGCATCTGCAATATCAATGATATGGTTTATCATTACAGGCACTGTAATCCTTTTTGCAAAAAAACTCGGCATAAGAAGACTCACCATGGAAGCGCCAAGGTCGGCAGCTTTTTTTGTAAGCCTTATTGTTTCGATCGTACTCTCTGCTCCGGTACCCGCCATTACAACTTTATCTTTAGAAGCTTTCTTTATTGCAACACCAAGCAATTTAAATTTTTCTTCCTCCGACATTGTCTTGTATTCGCCGTTTGTTCCAAGAACAAAATATCCTTTAAGACCCGACATATTCATCAACTCTACATTATTTTCCATTCCAGCATAATCTACTTCATCATTTTTGAATGGAGTACACATTGGGGCAAACACCCCGCACAGCATATTATTAGCCATTTTAATTTTTCCCCCTCTTTTTATTTTTATGTTCTTTAGCCATTATTTTTCTCCCAAAAAATCAAAAAGTTTATTTACAACTATATCAATAAATTCATTATCATTTATATGCATATCAAGTTCATCATAAGGAATATCTTTTCTTAAATTTTCTCTGAGATTTTTAATAAAAGCATCATTACCTTCGGGATCCCAGTGCTCCCGTCCTTCTGTATCTGGATATGAAAATCCTTTAAGCGGTATATAAACATGCATATAATTGGTTGAAAGATTTATTTTTTTTGCTGTTATTTTTCCTACTTCTGCAAGCTCCTTTGGGGTAAGCCTTACAAGCGTAAGAAATGAATTATGAACAATAAGTTTTCTTTTTTTCATTTCTTCGTCAAGTTCGTTATATGGTCCTTGCACTGTGTAGTTTATGCTGCCCGGCGCAATAACCTGGGGCAACCCTTTTTTCGCAGCGCTTTCAAGCCGCCCTTCCCTTATTGAACCATGAAGGCCTCCGTAATATCGGTCTCCTATCTCATGTAAATTAATATCAAGGACACCTTTAAAAAGCCCTTCTGTTATCATCTCTTCCATGGCAATTCCGCCTGTGCCATTCTGATGAAACGCAACAAACTCATATCCTTTTGCCTCAAGTAATTCTTTTGCATAAAGAGCTCCCGGAGTTGTGGTACCCAGCATACTAACTGCGATTGATCCTCCGCGTCCTGCTCCACAAGAGTTTTCAATATTGCTGTCTGTTTTTTTCTCTTTATCCTTAACCATACCGCAAATAGCAGCAGCAGCATTATCAAAAACTTTTCTGGTAACAACATTAAGCCCCTGGATATCGCAAACAGAATGCATAATAATTATATCTTTTGTCCCTACAAAAGGGCCAAAAGTTGCTTTTCCCGAAGCAACAGTAGATACCATAAATTTTGGAACGCCAAATGGAAGTTCTCTCATTGCAGAAGTTCCAATATCTGTCCCCTGCGCCCCCCCTATTGAGAGAACGCCAGATATTTTCCCTTCTTCATAAAGTTCTCTTGTGATTTTTTTTATACCTTTTGTAATTGATTCAATGCTAAAACCTTTGCTTTTTTTTGCCTTAAGTTCTTCTATAGTAAGCCCGCAACCTGCTCTAACAATATCTTCTCCTTTTATATCGCCATTTTCTTTAAGAGAAAGAAAAACACCTGTGTTCGCGAGTAATACTTTTTGCCCAAAGCTTTCGATTTTTTTCTTAATATAAAAAGCTTCTTCTGCTTTGGTATCAAGCGTTGCTATAAGAAGTATTGCCGGCATTTTTTACTCCTGCGGTTTTGAAACAACTTTTATTGCCCCGTCTATTCTATTATTAAAAGTGTTAAATGCTTCATTTATCTTGGCCAGAGGAAATGTGTGGGTTATAAGAGGCTTGAGATCTATAGCTCCTCTGTTAAGAAGCGAAACAGCTCTTCCTACATTTGCCCACCCTTCGCCCCTTACTGTAAAAATATGTTTATTGTTGAGCGATAAAGTTTCAAAATCTGTGAGAATTGGATCATGCGGAAAAGCAAGAAGAAGAATCTTCCCCATTTTCTTCGTTGTTTTTATTGAAAGAGCAAGTCCTGATTCCGAGCCCGAAGACTCAACAGCAATATCGCACCCTTTGCCATTTGTTTCACGCATTATTATTTCATAAGGATCTTCCTTTTGTGTATTTATAATAATATCTGCTCCTGTTTTTTCCGCTATTTTAAGTCTTGATTCTCTTGTTCCAAGAAGAATTATTTTTCCTGCGCCAAGCGCCCTTGCTGCCTGAACAGTGCTAAGACCCAAAGGACCAGGGCCAACTATGACAACAGTGTCGCCAACCACAAAGCCGCCCAGGGTTTCAAAGCCATATAATACACAGCCAAGGTTTGTGGCAAGAGAAGCTTCGTCAAAAGAAACATTATCCCCTACTTTATGCACTGTGTTTATATGATTTATAACATATTGAGCATTTCCGCCATTGGTTGT
>WRFK01000238.1 GCA_009778835.1 Spirochaetaceae bacterium | reverse complement strand
CCAAGCACTCTAAAAGATATATTCCCCAGATACCAAACAATGAAAGGACGCAAAGTTGAAAGAAGATTTGGATGGGATTGCCATGGCCTTCCTGTTGAGTATGAGATGGAAAAGGAACTCAAAATATCAGGAAAAAAAGCAATTGAAGATTTTGGAGTAGCAAACTTCAATGAATCGTGCAGAAAAATAGTTTTAAGATATACAAAAGAGTGGGAAACAGTAATAACAAGATTGGGCCGCTGGGTAGATTTTGTAAATGATTATAAAACAATGAATCCCGACTATATGGAATCAATATGGTGGATAGTTAAACAGCTCTGGGAGCGGGGACTTATGTATGAAGGGTATTATATTCTCCCTTACTGCCCAAGATGTTCAACTGTACTTTCAAATAATGAACTAAATCTTGGCGGTTATAAAGATGTTCATGACCCTTCAATAACTGTAAAATTTAAAGTTGCGAAGCAGGGAGAAGATAACACCTATTTTCTTGCATGGACAACAACTCCATGGACACTCCCTTCAAACCTTGCCCTCACAGTACATAATGATATTGATTATGTAAAAGTCAGCGATAACAAAGAGTTCTATATAATGGCAAAAGAGAGACTCTCTGCATATTACAAAAAGCCCGAAGAGTATTCTGTTGTATGGGAGAAAAAAGGGAGTGATCTTGTTGGAATGTCCTATGAACCTCTTTTCCCATATTTTGCATCAGAAGAGAAAAATGGCGCTTTTAAAATATTTGCAGGGGACTTTGTAACAACAGAAGATGGAACAGGAATTGTTCACACAGCTCCTGGATTTGGAGAAGATGACTACAATGTTCTTAAAGGGACAAAAATAACAACAGTCTCTCCTATTGATGAAGAATGTAAATTCACATCTGATGTTCCTGATTACAAAGGCAAGTTTGTAAAAGATGCAGATAAAGAGATCATGGAAGATCTTAAGAAAGCAGGTAAACTTGTAGCACGGAGTCAGTATCTTCACCCATATCCGCATTGCTGGAGATGTTCTTCGCCGCTTATATACAGGGCAATATCTTCATGGTTTGTAGATATAGAAAAGGTAAAAGATAAAATGATCAATGCCAATGAGCAAATCTCATGGTATCCTTCACATCTAAAACATGGAAGATTTGGGAACTGGCTTAAAGGGGCAAGGGATTGGGCAATTTCAAGAAATCGTTTCTGGGGAAACCCAATACCTGTCTGGAAGTGTGATGCATGTAATCACGCAGAATGCCTTGGTTCCAGAAAAGAGCTTGAGGAAAAGGGCGGAGTAAAAGTAGATGATATCCACAAACATATAATAGACAATATTTCATGGAAGTGCTCAAAGTGCGGCAAAGGGACAATGAAAAGAATTCCAGAAGTCCTTGACTGCTGGTTTGAATCCGGCTCAATGCCTTATGCGCAGGACCACTATCCTTTTGAAAACAAGGAGCATGTTGAAAACCATTTCCCTGGGGATTTTATATGCGAAGGTCTTGACCAGACAAGAGGGTGGTTCTATACGTTAGTGGTTCTTGGAGCAGCTGTTTTTGATAAACCTGCTTTTCAGAATGTAGTTGTAAATGGGCTTGTTCTTGCTGCAGATGGCAAAAAAATGTCAAAGTCCCTTAAAAACTATTCAGACCCAAGCGAAGTTATTTCAATGTATGGCGCAGATGCACTAAGATTTTTCCTTACAAACTCCGCAGTACTTCGCGCAGAAGATTTAAGATATTCGGATGATGCTGTAAAGGAAGTGCTAAAAAATCTTATAATACCTATCTGGAATGCATACAGCTTTTTTGTTACTTATGCAAATATAGATAAAATAAAAATCGATAGTATGGAAGCTTCTCCTTCAAATGCTCTTGATAAATGGATAATATCGGAAATCGAAAAACATGTTGAAGATATAACAAATGCGCTGGATACGTATGATGTTCAAAAAGCAGATATAATTATTTCCAATTTTATAGATATCCTTAATAACTGGTATATAAGAAGATCAAGAAGGAGATTTTGGAAATCTGAAAATGATACTGATAAAAAAGAAGCATACCAGACTCTTTACACTGTTATAATGAAGCTTGTAATAACAGCATGCCCCATAATTCCATTTACAACAGAAGAGATATATCAGAACCTTAAAACAGATTCCATGCCCGAGTCTGTTCATCTTTGCGATTATCCTCTAAGCGATAAATCCAAAAGAGATCAACAGCTTGAGAAAAAAATGGAAGTTACAAGAAACATTGTCTCCATGGGCAGGGCTTTAAGAAATAATTTTGCTATTAAAACAAGACAGCCCTTAAAATCTATTTCTGTTGTTACAAGAGAGCAGAGCGAAAAAACAATTTTAAAAGAGATGTCTGAAATTATCGCAGAAGAACTTAATGTAAAAGAAGTTTTTATCCGCGAAAATGAAGATGAATTTGTAGAGTACAAGGCAAAGGCAAATTTTAAAACCCTTGGAAAAGTACTTGGCAAGAATATGAAAAAAGGGGCAGAGAAAATAGAAGCTCTGAGTAAAACAGAGATAAAATCTATCATTGATGGCGCTGCGCTCTCTATTAAAATTGATGGCGAGGATTTTGAACTTACATCAGAAAGCATTGTTGTGCAGAGATTTGAAAAAGAAGATTTAAAAGTTCTTAATGAAGGGACAATAACAATCGGGCTTGATACAAAAATTACAGAGCAGCTTAAAGAAGAGGGTGCAGTAAGAGACCTTGTCCGAAATATACAGAACCTTAGAAAAGAGAAAGGGCTGGATGTTACCGACAGGATAAAACTTACATTATCCGGCAATGAAAATCTTAAAAAAGCAGTTAATAATTATTCCGATTATATTTTATCTGAAACTTTAACCAATAGTATTGAGTGGAGAGATATTAAAAGCGGACCGGAATATGAATGCGGTGATTACAATTGTTATATAAATTTGGAAAAAAGTTAATTAATAAAGCATTTTTATTTACCCTTATATTACCCCTGACAAT
>WRFK01000237.1 GCA_009778835.1 Spirochaetaceae bacterium | reverse complement strand
GAAATTATTTGACAGATTCAAAGTAGAAGGGTATAGCGAGAGTGAGGCAGCAAAGAAAAAAGAGATAGAAGAGAGATATGCGGCATGGGAGAAACAAAAAGAGAACTGGCCCGGAAGGATTACTATGCTTGATAAACCATTTGGGGTTTCTTTCTTTTTTGGGGGTGGCTGGTATGAGGGCTATTATGATGATAAAACAGATGGTTTAAGCTCGAACGACTATAACAGAGGAGAAGGGGGTGGTTTTAAAGCAGGAGCAGCATTCTCTGTAAATATGCCATATAACCTTGCTCTGCAGACAGGGTTTGAATACACATCTACAGAAGTGAAGTTTAGAGAGGATCATGGGGATGAAATGGGTATCACACGAGGCGGAGAGCGCATTGATCTCGACCTGGTGGAAGTTCCCCTTTTTATAATGTATAAGCTGCCTGGTAAATATGTAAGTATTTACGGTGGTCCTGTTTTCCAGGTAAAGGCCAGAGGCAACGACTATGCATATCACCATGGTGATAATGATGAAGCAATTGAAGATTTTGGAATGCCTGTTGGAAACAGCGGATGGGCAATAGCAGGCGGGATAAAGGGAGAAATGCCTATTTCTAAAAGCGCTTTTTTGGAATTGGGCATTCGCTATACAAAAGGCTTAACTGATAAATGGATTGATGATGAAGAATATCAAACTCTATCTATCAATTATTTTAATATTCTGCTGGGTTTTGGGGTAAAATTCGGGAAGTAGCTTTCAGGTTGCTCTATAGTAGTGATTTTTTAATTTCTTCTGCAATTTTTCTTAAGTTATTGAAATAATCTGGGCTTAAGGGATTAAGCTCCACAACTTTTGCGCCAATCGCATTTGCAACTGCTTCTCCGTTTTTCTTTGAAAATTCAGGCTGCACAAAAATAGCTTTTATATTCTCTTCCAGCGCATGATTTATAATTTCCATCATAGTCGCAGGAGCAGGCTCTTTTCCTCCTGTTTCAATGGATTCCTGATTCAAGCCAAATTCATCTGTAAAATATCCAAATGCAGGATGATACACAAAAATTGTCCTCCCTTTAAAAGGAACAAGAACTGCTTTAATTTCTTCATGAATAGCATCAAGATCCAGAAAAAAATCATCCAGATTTTTTTTGTAATATTCATTATTCTGAGGATCGATTTCCAGCAGAGAATCAAAAATATTTTTTGCCTGTATTTTAACAGCAAGAGGAGAAAGCCATACATGAGGATCTTCTCCCCCTGTATGGATTTCCATATCCTCCCCTTCCCCATGAGAGTGTTCTTCCAAATATCTTTTTTTTACTCCTATAGAAGTATCAACTAACTTAATATTTTTTATTGTGGATTTTATTGCCGGGATAAACTGTTTTTCAAATGGAACTCCTATTGTAAAAAACAGCATTGAATTGCTCAACTTTATAATTTGTTCAGGAGTAGGCTCATAGGTAGCTGGATTTTGCCCGGGCTTTACCATAATTTCAACGCTTACTTTATTGCCGCCTATTCTTTCGATAAAATATTTTTGGGGTAATATGCTTGCAGAAACAGGGATTGTTGAATTTACTTTTTTATTTGCGCATCCGGAAAATACAAGAAATACTAAACAAAAAGAAGCAAAGAATATTATTAAACATATTTTTTTCATACAAATTTCTACTCTGCGATTTTTAATTAATTATTGCAAAACCGCATTGTCCATCCACACAACATTGGTTTTAACTAGGTTTTCTCCAGAAGAAGTTGTAAAAAGTGATTATAATCTTTGGACTGTGGATCAAGTTTTAAAGCAGCCTCTACATCCTGCCTTGCTGCAAGATAATCCCCTGAATGAAAATAGAGCTGGGCTTTTGCAAACCAGAAATCGGGCTGGTAAGGATCAAGAGATATAGCTTTACGCAAATCATCAAGCGCTGCCGGAGAATTTTTTAACATCCTGTTTGTTACACCCCTAAGATAAAGGGTTTTGGCATTTTTAGAATTGATCTCCAAAGCCTTGGAAAAATCATCAAGAGCTTCCTGATAACAAGATTCAGCAAAGAAAGCCAGCCCTCTATGGACATAGACAAGAGCTTTTATTTCTGTGTTATCCTGTTCAAGAAGTAATGTATATATTTTTATTGCTGTCTTGTACTGTCTGTTATTATGAGCAAGAAGCCCATTAAGCAAAAGATCATCCAGGCTAAGCGAAGATAAATCTTCGCTATAGTCAACATATTTAGTTTCATCATCTTTTTTATTCATGAATTTTACAAATTCTTCATTTTCAGAATTAAGAGAAAATATTTTCCCGGATATTGTTTCTGAAAAATCCTGCTGTCTCTGTTGTAATTCTTTTCTAAGCTTTCTTTGGTACTCTCTGATTTCCTGAAAAATTATATCTGCCAATGTAAGATTAGCATTAACAGCAGCAAGCTTACGCTTTAAAGGTTTATCAAATGGATTAAATCCTGCTTTGTAAATTAATTCATGTTCAACCTCTGCCCAGGCATCCTGCAGAATTGTTCTTATCTGTATTTCGGCGCAAACCAGCGGTTCTCCTGTAGGATCAACCTCCGGAAAAGGGAGCTTTATTAAAATATGGGTTGAATCATAGCCAAATTCTTTAAAAGAATAAACATCGCCTTTATTTTCAATCTCAACAATTGAAAAAAGCTCTCTGATAATTGTTTCAACTTCTTTTAATGTTTCAAGAAAAGGGCATATAATTCTTATTCCAAGAATATCTGTTATTAAAAGCTTATGATTGCTTTCTCTGAGTCTTCGGACAAATTTTCTGAAATAATTTTCAAAATTTTTTACTCTAAACCTGATTGATGCGCGGATCTGCCTCGAAGAAAGCTCTTGCTCTATTTTTCTTGCCAAATCCCTTACAATAAGATAATAAGTTTCTTCGCGATCTCTATATGTTGCTTCAAGGTTAACCCTGTTTGGGACTATCCTCTGATCTGCCATATAACCCTGCTTTTAAATCAAAAATCAAGTATTGAAATATATTTT
>WRFK01000236.1 GCA_009778835.1 Spirochaetaceae bacterium | reverse complement strand
ATAGATTTTCCTGTAAGATCTTCAAGAAAAATATTAAAGCAGGTTAACTTGTCATAATCGCCATACCAGCAGTTTATATGAATGCTTGATACTTTATATGTTGCCCCTTCTTCTTCCGCAATTTTACAGATTTTATCGATCTCTTTCTGGCTAAGAGGACCTACATCTTCTGTAAAATCAACAGCAAGGTCAGCTACTCTAAAAGGCTGGTCAGATGCAATACCGCATCCTGGAACTTCTTTAAGAACCCTTTCTTTTATTGTATTAAGTTTGAGCTGCCCTTCTTTGCGCATCTTTTCTGTCTGCAAATACTTTCTTATGACTTTTCTTTTTTTCTCATCATAGCGGTAATAAAAAGCTCCGTTTTCGCCAATAACTCCCGCAACAGGCCACATTCGGGCAAAATGGTCGCACCACCCGGCAGGCCTTCCTGTAACAGGCACTATATTTATTCCATTTTTATAGAGCTTCCATATTGATTCAATGGACTCAGGGGGAAGTTTTCCATGTTCTGTAATAGTGTCATCTATATCTGTAAAAACATATTCCAGATTTTTACATAGATCTTCACTTATGCTTGATATTGGTTTTATATTATTCATTTTTACCTTCTGCTGAAATTATATTTGTAAAAATTGTTTTTATCAATCAGGGGGATAGGCGAAGCTGTATCCCAAAGGTTGTTAACAAATTTATCTTTGTTTTAAAGAGTCATTTGGGACGGCTTCGCCTATCCCGGATGGCGGTATGGAACAAAAGTAGCCTTGCACTTAACCCTCCGGGATACGGCTTCGCCTAGCTTGACTCTGTAATATCATTGTGCAAAAATAATATTATAAAGGAACTAATATGGAAGTAAAAAAATCTGAAAGACTTAAATCTGTAAATTATGCAATAAGAGGGCCTGTTTATAATGCAGCATACGAGCTTGAGAAAGCAGGACAGAAGATCTTAAAATTAAATATCGGTAATCCGGCGCAATTTGGTTTTGACACAGACGATATTATAAAAAATGCTATAATAAAGCATATTAATGCAGCGCAAGGCTACTGCCATTCGCAAGGGCTAATAGAAGCAAGAGAAGCTGTAAAAAAATATAATACTTCCAAAGGAATAAAAGAAGTATCAGAAGAAGATATTTTCATTGGCAATGGAGCAAGCGAACTCATAACAATGTCGCTCCAGGCATTGATAAATCCAGGAGATGAGGTTCTTGTGCCTGCTCCCGACTATCCGCTCTGGACTGCTTCTGTAAATCTTGCTTCCGGAAATGCTGTTCACTATATATGCGATGAAAAATCAGGCTGGAATCCGGACATCAATGATTTACGAAAAAAAGTTACAAAAAAAACAAAAGCTGTTGTTATTATAAATCCCAATAACCCTACAGGCAGTGTGTATACAAAAGAAACTATCGAAGAAATTATAGATATATGCAGGCAAAATAATCTTGTCCTTTTTTCCGATGAAATATATGACAGAGTTGTTTATGATGGCAGAACCCATATATCTCCTGCTGCTCTTGCAGATGATATCCTTGTAATAAATTTTAACGGCCTATCTAAGGTATTCAGAGCATGCGGTTTCAGGCTTGGCTGGATGATTTTAAATGGTAACAAAAAAGGGGCTGAGGATTTTATTGATGGCCTTAAAGTTCTCTCAACCATGAGACTTTGCAGCAATGTCCTTTCACAAGTTGCGCTAAAAGTAGCCATTGAATCCGATAATTCAATTAAAACTCTTGTTGAGCCGGGCGGCAGACTTAGAGAACAAAGGGATGCGGCATGGAAGCTTCTTAATGATATTCCGGGTGTAAGCTGCGTTAAGGCAGAGGGCGCTCTTTATATGTTCCCGAAAATAGATAGTAATAAATACGGAATAAAAAATGATGTAAAATTTATTTTAGATCTTCTTAATGATAAAAAAGTCCTTTTTGTTGAAGGAACCGGTTTTAACTGGAAAGAGCCTAATCACTTTAGAATTGTTTTTCTGCCAGAAGTTAAGGATCTTCAGTATGCAATATCTCAGCTTAAGGATTTTCTTGCAGTTTATAGACAGAGCTGAAACAGTTTGACAAAAACAAAAACCTGACAAAATATGTCAGGTTTTTTTGGGTCAGTAATTTCTGCCTGAATTTAAAAATAATATCCAAGCCCTAGTTTTAGTCGAGGACCCATACCCCAGTCTATTTTATCATAGGCATCTCTCTCACTTTGACTTGGTATTCTAATGCTCCACAGAAATTCTCCGCGAAGGAAAAGACTTTTAGTTAATGCAAAATCTGTACCGAATCCACCGTGAAATCCCAGTGTATTACTATCTGATGGTTTATCTGCTGTAATCCCTTTTTCTTCAACATGGAAAACAAAAAGGTAGCTAATCCCTAAAAGTGGAAAAACATCAAAACGTCCAAATGTAAATGGATATTTACCCAATAAACATACTTCTATAGCCTTATGCTCTGGTTTAGCTGTAAAGCCAGTCATTCCGACAATGTCACCGCCAGAATCCCTTGTTACTGCTAATACATAGACTTCTGATCCGCCGCTACAATAAGCAAGAGATAATTCTACATAGGTTGCGTCAAAAAACAGAAATATACCCATATACTCCATAGAACCATCTTTAGCTTCTACTGTTGTTGTATATCCCATAATGTCTGTTTCACTTTTGCCGTCGAAACCGGAATAGAATTGAGCAAGAAGTCCGCCTCCAAAACTCATTTTAAAATCTGCGCCAAATGATATTCCTATAGAAATAAGAATAAAAATCATGCAAAAAACAAATCTCTTCATAATTTAAAAATCCTTTACATTTTGTCTGTCGACATTTTTTTAAAACCAGCACAAGCCAGTATGTTTTTTTTGTTATAAAATAATAGTGAGATGAAATAATCAATGAAGAGGTAAAATATATTTAAAAAAATATTGATATAATATTTAGAAGGCTTGACATATACTAAATCTAAAAATATGATTTCTGATTTCTGATTTCTGATTTCTGATTTCTGATTTCTGATTTCTGATTTCTGATTTCT
>WRFK01000235.1 GCA_009778835.1 Spirochaetaceae bacterium | reverse complement strand
TCTGTAATTCTTTCCAATATTTTAGCTTTTACATAAACAGGATTACCATTAACAATATCAATAATTGATTCTACAACTTCTTTTGCAGCCTGAATAAATTCCGGCTGAGCAGGATTCCTTTTTTCAAGATCTGCCATAAACTCATTAAGGTTATACATTTCTAATTGCTCCTTTTTTTCTTTTTATAATAAGACAGGTTATTATTATCTTATTATCTATTACAATATTTAATCATATTATCAAAACTCGTCAAGCCCGGAAAGGGACTACAAAAGCATAATATTAAAATTGTTGATATTATTGATAGATAACCAAAGAAATATTATTCTAAAAAAATGAACGAAACCTATGGCATTGTATATAATTTTAAAGAAACACCTTTTGAAAAACTTATGCAGAAGAGGATCAGCAATATTCTTCTTATCTGCAGCCAATATGACAAATTCATGCTTGATGAAGATGGCAGGATAGATGAGCAGCTTTTCCAGGAATATGTATCTTTAAACTTAAGGCAGCCCCCAAGATTTACCCATGTTTTAAATGAAGAAGAAGCTTTTTTAAAGCTCGAAAGCGATAAATATGATCTTGTTATAAGTATGCTTAGTTACAAAGGGGCGCTTGTGTTTGACTTTGCCGATAAGGTAAAAGAAGCATATCCCGATATACCTGTTGTTGTTTTAAGCCCATTCTCAAAAAACATCTATCCTCAGATAGAAGCTGTTGAAACAACCAAAGCAGATTATATATTTTCCTGGCTGGGAAATACCAGGCTTCTTCTTGCAATTGTAAAACTTATAGAAGACAAGATAAATGTCAAAGATGATGTAGAGACAGGCAATGTGCAGGTTATTATTCTTGTAGAAGACTCGATCAGGTATTATTCAAGTTATCTTCCAAATATCTACATGGCGCTTTATAAACAAGCAACAAGAATAATGGAAGAAGGGTTAAACCAATATGAAAAAAACATGAGGATGAGGGGCAGACCCAAAATTCTGCTTGCAACAACTCTGGAAGAAGCAATAGCTCTTTATAACCAATACAAAAAAAATATTTTGGGAATAATATCAGATATAGGTTATAAAACAAGCCATAATAAGGGTGAAAAAGAGGACACTCAGGCAGGTCTTAAATTATGTAAAATTATACGGGAAGAAAACCAGGAGGTTCCAATACTCCTGCAGTCTGCCCAGATGGAATTGGAGAAAGAATCAAAAAAATACAATGCATCATTTATATGGAAAAACTCCGAAACTCTTTTAAAAGAGCTGCGAGCTTATATTATAGAAAGTTATGGATTCGGAGATTTTGTCTTCAACGATAAAAATAATTTCCCGCTTGCAAAAGCAGTCAATCTAAAAGAGCTTCAGGAAAAACTTGAAGTTATTCCCGGTGAATATTTAACAAAGCATATCAGCGAAAACCGTTTTTCAAAGTGGCTTAGAGCAAGAGCGTTATTTTCACTTGCCGATATTTTCAGGCCAATACAGATTTCGGATTTTCATGACTCGCCTGATGAGACAAAAGAACAGCTTGTGAATATAATAAAACTCTACCGAGAGTTCACAGGAAAAGGTTCTATAGCAAGTTTTGACAACAACAGATTTGATGAATTTACTTTTTTCTCAAGGATCGGAGATGGCTCTTTGGGAGGCAAGGGAAGAGGTCTTGCATTTATAAATTCAACACTTAAAAACAAAGATCTTATATTTAAGTATAAGGGAATAAATATAACAATCCCCAAGACAATTGTAATATCAACTTCTGTTTTTGAAGATTTTATGGAACAGAATGATCTCTACAGCATGGCTTATCATACAAATAACGATGATATAATATTAAAATGTTTTCTTGTGGCAAATCTTCCTGAATACTTAAAGGAAAATATAAAAGCTTTCTTAAATATTATGAAAACACCTATTGCGGTGCGCTCTTCCAGTCTTCTTGAAGATTCTTTATATCAACCTTTTGCGGGCATATATGCAACATATATGCTTCCAAACACCAGCAACGACTTTACCGCAAGATGCCTTCAGATGGAGCAGGCAATAAAATGTGTCTATGCTTCTACCTATTTTAAAAAAAGCAAGACTTATATTTCCGCAACAAAAAATGTTATTGATGAAGAAAAAATGGCTGTAGTTATTCAGGAGCTTATTGGAAAACAGAATGGAAACTATTATTATCCTGATTTTGCAGGTGTTGCAAAATCGTATAACTATTATCCTCTTGCAAGCGAAAAAACAGACGAAGGTATTGCGGAAATAGCTGTAGGGCTTGGTAAATTTGTAGTAGATGGAGGCACCAGGGTAAGATTCAGCCCTGCTCATCCTAAAAAGATTCTCCAGTTTTATTCAACAGATTCAACAATAAAATCAAGCCAAAAAAAATTTTACGCGCTTGATCTTTCTCCCAACAGCTTTAATCCTTCGATAAATCAGGAAAGCTCCACTCCTCTTCTTGATATAAAAGAAGCGGAAAAAGCAGATGCGTTTAAGTATATGGCTTCTACTTTTGATATGCAAAACCAAATGATAAAAGATACTGTTTTGGAAGAAGGGCCAAAATTTGTAACATTTGCAGGAATACTAAAATACGGAATTTTCCCTCTGGACAAAATATTACAAAAGCTTCTTGATATTGGAAAAGATTCAATAAACTGCCCCATTGAAATCGAATTTGCGGTTAACTTAAGCTCTTCTTCATCTCAACCTCATACATTTAGTTTTTTACAGATAAGACCGATTGTCGAAGGGGAAGAGGCTGCAGATCTCCAGATCGATAACTATAAAAAAGAAGAAATTATAATCCAATCAAGTAAAGCTTTGGGTAACGGAAAGTATAAAGATATTTCTGATTTTATTTATATTAAACCTGAAAGTTTTGATCCTTCACAAACCATGAAAATAGCTGCTGCTCTTGAAAAGAGAAACAGCGAAATGCTTTCAAAAAATTTAAAATATATATTGCTTGTTCCGGGAAGGCTTGGGTCAAGCGATCCATGGTTGGGAATTCCGGTATCATGGTCGCAAATAAGCAGCGCAAGAGTTATAATAGAAACAGGATTAAAAAATTTTCAAGT
>WRFK01000234.1 GCA_009778835.1 Spirochaetaceae bacterium | reverse complement strand
CTTATGGGGGATATAAAGGAAAAAGCAAGCTTGGCCCTTCTGTACAGCCTTTGTGCAAAGGTAAATTGGATATTTATCAGGATCCTGTTAAAAAAAGCAATAAAATATTGGAATATGAACCTTATGCTATTTATGAAAATACAAAAAAAGACTTAAAAAAATATTTCACAGCATTAAGCTGGCTTGAAATAACTGTAAAATCCCATGGCGGAGGAGAAAGTACAAGAGATTTTTACAACTTGCTTTCAGCATCTCTTGATACTCTTGAAAAAATACATGAAATATTGCTGGATCGCCTTAGTGTTCAATTTCTTTTGCGTGCAGCTATTCTTTTGGGTGGGAATTTAAATCCATCTGAATGCGGCTTATGCGGCAGCAAAATCACTTGTGATATAGAAGAACCATTATATTACAGCAAAACAGAGAGTTGTTTTACTTGCAGCAGATGTTTTAGTCCCAATTCTGAGCAGATAGCTGCTGGTTTAAAAAAATATATTGAATATTCGCTTAAAAACAGCCTTGAAGTTTCATTAAATGCAGGAATTGAAAATAACTTGTTGAAGTATCTTAAATCTTTATTATATAGTATTATACAGGAGTATCTTGAAGAAAATCTCTTAACACTTAAGGCAGGAAAAGATTATCTTTCGTGATTTCCTTTATGATTCACTAACTTTGGATAAAAATTTTTGATGAAATATAACAAAAAACAGATCGACACAGATTTAGTAAAGGAAATATCAGCAAGGTATAAAACTACTCTTTTACTTGCTTCAATACTTGTCAGAAGAAATATAATAAAACCCGAAGATATCATGTTTATTCTTGAGAACGACATGAAATATATGCATAATCCGTTTCTTTTTTATGAAATGGAAGATGTTGTAGACAGGATACATTCTGCGGCAGATGAAGGTGAAAAAGTAATAGTATTTGGCGACAGAGATACAGATGGGATAACATCAACAGTTCTTCTTGTAAATAAACTAAAAGAAATGGGGATTGATGCAACCTGGTCGCTCCCTTCCGGAGATGATCCATACGGATTTACAGATAAAAAAGTTGAAGATTTCGCAAAGCAGGATGGTTCGCTTATTATCACTGTTGATTGCGGTATCTCAAATACAAAAGAAATAGCGTATGCTTCGACTCTTGGCATAGACACAATAATAATTGATCACCATATGCCCGGAGAAATTCTTCCCGAAGCTTTTGCAATAATAAATCCCAAAATGGAAGATTGCGGATACCCTTTTCGTGATCTTGCTGCTTGCGGTGTTGTTTCAAAAGTTATCTGGGCTCTGGCATTTTCAGAAACAGAATTATATAAAAAAGAAATTTGCCTTTTAAATATAGTGCCTGGAAATGGCAATACATATATGGCGGAAGCGCAAAAATTATTTAATCTTGTAAAAACAGAAGATCCTGTACAAGAAACATTTGTACCCGGAATTATAAGCGATCCAAATAAGACTAATCTTATAAAATATATATCGAATTCTATTATCGTGGTTTACTCTGCCAAACAGCAGAAACATTTTTTTTCGCAAATATTTGGAAATAACGTAGACCTTGGCGTTGTTGATATTGCCTCAGAAAGCGACCAACTTTTTAAAAGACTTAAAGGACTAAGCCTTTTGAAAATGAGAGAAATCAGTAAGGATGCAAGATATTTCGATAAACCTATAACTGAACTGGATGTGCTTTGCAATCTTTTTAGAGCAGTTATTATAAAGAAAAATAATTTGCTCAATGAAAAATTTGAGAACATGGCAGATTTTGTTACAATAAGTTCAATTGCAGATATGATGCCTTTAGTAAATGAGAACAGGATAATTGTCAGACATGGGATAGATAATATCCAGAAAACCTCGAATAAAGGATTGCATGAACTTCTTTACAGACAAAAACTTCTTGATAAACCAATTTCAACTTCAGATATCGCATGGAATATAACCCCTTTAATAAATGCAACAGGGAGGCTTGGAGTTCCGGAAAAAGCTGCGCAGCTTTTCTTTTCAGATGATATAGGCGCAATAAGAGTTCTTGCTGATGAAGTAATATCATTAAACAAAGAAAGAAAAAAACTTGGAAATAACCTGTGGGATATTCTTTTTAATTCTGCAAAAAAGAGTTTTGAAGATTTAAATAATTCTTTAGTTATTGCAGGCGGCAAAGAGGTAAACAGAGGAATTACAGGAATACTTGCAGCAAGGTTTGCTACATATTTTAATGTCCCTGCTGTGGTTTATACAATTCTTGAAGAGAGGATCGTAGGCTCCATAAGAAGTATTGGAAATTATCCAATAATGGAAATGATGAATAAGAGCAGTGAGCTTTTTATAGATTTTGGAGGACATGATTTTGCAGGCGGTTTTTCTCTTGAAATAAACAACCTTGATAAGATGAAAAAACAGTTTTCTGAATATATAAAAAGTAATTCTGTAATAACAGAAGAAAAAGATATTGAAATAGACGCAGAGCTTCCCGAAGGATATTTAAATCAGGATGTTATTGATGCTGCTGAAATTCTTAAACCTTTTGGGGAAGGGAATCCTGATCTTGTTTTTCTTGCAAGATCATTAAAAATTAAAACTCTTGAAATTATGGGCAATAAGCAGCCTGGACATATAAAACTTGTTTTTGAATCTAAAGGAGTTCCATGGCCGGCAATTTTTTGGAATGCTGCTGACAGGGTAGGAAAAGATATTTTTCTTGAAAATAAAGTAGATGTGCTTTTTAAAATAAAAAATAATTTTATTGCAAATAGTAATATTCCGCAGCTTGATATAATCAATATGGAACGGGTAGTGTGAAAACTCACAAGATACTACGGTTTTTACGCACAGGCTTTCTAAGTATAATTCTGTTTTTTATACTCGCAATATCTGTCAATGCTGAAATTTTTATAGAGTGCGAAGAAAAAACTTTTCCCGGAGGACTAATAAGAGTCTTTGCGGTTGCAAATGAAAAAATTGAAAACTTATATGTTTTGCTTAATACAGAAATTGGGGAAAAAATCGCAAGATTTGAAGGGTTTAAATATAATCCAAAACAAATAATCGGATTTACTAATTTAAATATCGAGTG
>WRFK01000233.1 GCA_009778835.1 Spirochaetaceae bacterium | reverse complement strand
GCTAAAGTTTCTTAAATCTATAATAAAGTTTGATACTTTGTTCGTGCTGAGGGGGTTGTGCAGCACCCCCTTGTCTGTTGAGCGAGTGATTGCAGGTGAAGCTTTAAAGCAAGGTGCATCATTTTTAATAGCAGAAACAATCTCAAGAGCTAACAAAAAATTGGTGTCATATAGTTCTGTATAATTCCATTTTCTTTTATATATTTTTAATTTTCTGCCATTTATTTCATCAAGAAAAGCTTCTCCGCAACAATTATAGTAACAACTGCTGTCGCTTATTTTTTTCCCGCACTTGTACTCAAGCAGACATTGTCTTGTTGTCATAAGTTTTACTGCAGAATATATAAAGCAGTATAGTGGCAGATCTGATCTTTCCGCCAATAGTTTTATTTGATCAAGTGAAAGTTCAAGAGATACTACTGCACCTCTGCAATCTGATACTTCTGAAAACAGTTTTAGTGCAAGAGTATTTGTGATGTTTAAAAAAGGACCTGCGATCCACTCTTTCCCTGAATCCAGTATGGTTTCTATAAAAGATGTATTATTTAAAATAATTTTATTATTGCAACTTTTTATAAGCTGTTTATATTTTTCTTCTGCACTATATTCAATTACACTTGGAAAAAAAAGGGTAAAGGTTTTATCTATATTAGTATTACTTGTTGGATCATTGACTTCCAGTATTATATCGATTTTTTCTCCATATAATGATTTTAGTTTTTCTGCTGTAACAATGTTATCAATAAGAACAGAGAGCTTGTTTTTTATGTCATACCGATGAAAATCGGTATCTATTGTAGTGACTGATGGCACACCGGAAGTGTAATATTGTTTTAGAAAAACATCTTTTCTTGGAGAATCTATGGTCTCCAGAACTTCTGCTGTACATTTTCTTCTGGCGATGTTTATTAAGCTCGAAGGGATAAAAGCATTATTTTCCCATTTTTTAAAAATAATATTTTCAAGTTCAAATGGTGTATTACCAAATCTTGAAAGTTGTTTTGAAATATCTTCTTTAGAAGTAGAGTTCTTTACTGATATAGAAAGAGGGTTTTCAGATTCATATATCCCATGCTTGTTCATCGCTGTAAGTTTAAGATTAAAATGTTCTCCTGATGCTGCGGATATTTCTGCTGATACAGGAATTTTTCTGAACACAGTACTTTCAATTGTTTTTTCTATTTCTCCTGCTTCAAGGGCTGGTCTTGATGCAAATACCTCATTCCCTTTTTTTATTTTTCCATCCAGTTTGCCTGTTATTTTTATTTTATATAAAATTGGTTTATCGTTTCTTTTAAAACTTTGTTTATCAGTTTTTTCTTTTGTATTATTGCTTACAATATTTTCTGCTATAGCTGTGCATATAAAATATCCATATTTATCTTTTATAATTATTTCAGATGGAAGATCAGATTTTATCTGATGGCTGATTTCAAGTAAAAAGTTGTCTGCACTGTAAGACAGAACTTCTGCAATTTTTTTAAGAGAACGGTCAAGGGGAGTTTCTGAAAACATACTATTACTGACACTGTTTAAAAGATATCCTGATGTAAACAGCCTGTTAAAAACTCCATCAAGAAGCAAAATTGCTGTATCTTTTTTTTCTTTGTTATTAAGAACTGTTTTCCATCCTTTAATTATTGAATAGACATAAGCAGGACTTTTAATTCGTCCTTCTATTTTTAAAGAGTCAACTCCGGTATCCATGAGTTCCGATGAGTGCTCCAGCGCACTGTTATCCTTGAGGTTTAAATAATAGCTTTTTTTATTCCCCTTTTTATAAAGCCTTCTGCAATTTTGCTGGCATAATCCTCTGTTCCCTGAACACCCTTCCAGAAAAGAACATAAATAGCATTGTCCAGAATAGGAGATACAGTATGAACCATGTATAAAGACTTCTGTTTCAATATTATTTTTATGTGCTAATTTTGTAATTTCTTTGATTTCAGAAAGGGAGAGTTCTCTTGCAAGATTTACTCTTGCGATGTTGCACTTTGAAAAAAATACTATCTGTCCTTTAGTATGTGTTGTTGCCTGGGTTGAGATATGGATTTTTGCCATTGGATAAATCTTTTTTAAAATATAAAGAATCCCCATATCTTGTATTATAAAATCTGTAATTCCTGATATCATTGCAGTATCAATAGCATCAAGCAGAGACGGAATTTCTTCCTCTGTGATAAGAGTATTTAAAGTAAGGTATAGTTTTATTCCCCTAAGCTTTGCTTTTGAAACAATAAGAGGTAATTGTTTGGGTTCAATATTTTTTGCCCTTTGTCTTGCATTAAAAAAAGGGAGTCCAAAATATACTGCATCAGCTCCTGCTGCAAATGCTGCTTTGATGCATTCGATATCTCCTGCAGGAGAAAGAATTTCAGGTTTCTTCACATATTAAAGTTATATTAAAAACAATCTATCTTCAATTACCTGCATACATGCATTTTTTATAAATATATTCAATCATTATAGTGTTATCTTCTTTTTTTGTTTTCTTTTCTTCAAGAAAAATAAACGACAACTTTTTTAGCAATTCTATAGATCGTTCATTGAGGGGATCCACTATAGCTCTTATTTCTTTAGAATAATTTTTTTCAAGATAATCTATAAATGCTTTGACAGCTTCAGTAGCAAAACCTTTCCCATGATACTCTTCGTTAAAATGGTATCCTGTTGAAAAATAACTATCTTCTTCTTTAAGATAAAGCACCCCAATAATTTTATTTTCTGCTTGAAGCTCTACTCCGAACTCTTTTTCATGCCCGTTGTTGCAGTATGCTATTATAATGTCATTTATATTTTCATCAGCTTCTTCTCTTGTTATAGGAGAAAAATCATCGTATTTAGCAATAACAGGATTGCCAAATATCTGAAAGTAATCTTCTGCATCGCTTTTGACAAGATTTCTTATTAAAACTCTTTCAGTTTTTATATTTATAATTTCCATACTAATTTACAATTTATGAAAAAACTAATAAAATATCAATCATGAAAACATATAAACTTGGACATACTGGAATAGAGGTTACAGAACTTTGTTTTGGCGCTTTGCCTATGGGGCCTATGCAGAAAAATCTGGATGTTGAATATGGCGCTT
>WRFK01000232.1 GCA_009778835.1 Spirochaetaceae bacterium | reverse complement strand
TCTCAAAAACTGGTCTATCATTTTGAGAACAACCTCTTTTGGAAGCTTTTTTTCTTTATTTGCATTTCTCTTCTTTATGGCTTCGGGTTCAGGAGCCCATTCATTAAGAAGCACTTTTAGCTCATCGTCGCTTATTTTCGGAGCATGTTGTTTTATAATATTTTTTACAAACCCGGTTACAGTTTCCCTTATCTGCTCTCTTGAGGCGGAAAGCTGCCTGGAGACAGTCTCTCCTGTTGTATGGGCAAGATGATTTATATCCACTCCCCGCGGGCTTCTGCTTTTTTGAGCAAGTCTCCGGTTAAGCACCTCTTCGATTACATGGAGGTCTTTGTCATCGGCCTTGTTTAATATAAAGTCAGCTATATTGTAAAGTTCTTTTTTATCTATCACGGTTATTTATTAATCTCTATAAATTTTTTTATTGATCTGTCGTATGTTTTTTCTATATTTTGAGCAAAACAACAGGCAGGGAGCTCTTTTTGGGACCTATGATAACTAAGGCACTCGCAACAGATCCCCTTCCTGCTGCAGCCGGAATAGCTGCAATTGCAATTCTTTAAATTAACAGATTCATTATTGCATCCCATACTCTCTCCTGTTTCTAATTGTAATTAAAATACTATTATATTTTCTCACATAAAGCCACTGTTTTACATTTATATTTGACAATAAAGACGCATTATGCAATATTTATAATATGTTTGAAAACTCATATTTTTATCTTATTGACTCTCTAAATAGTGATAATGCAGTAATTCTAAAAAAAGCTCTTGAAACAGTTCCAGGAGTAAAAAGCGTTGCTGTTTCACCTCTGAAAGGATTGGTTGAAATAAAAGCAAAAAGCGATATAACAGACTCTCTAAAACTCGCCTGCTCTGTAGCAAAAGTAAAACTTAGAACAAAAGTCAGCCGCGGAAAAATTTAATATAATCATCGCTTGCCATCCCATTTGCCGCAAGCCAAATCCCGCTGAATGGTGTCATCGGACCTATTCCCGCATGGATTCTGCTTTTCAGCGGAATAACACTAATGTATAATTACTTATGGTATTAAACGATTTTCATTGCCATTTCTATACCCATGACTCAGGCGCGGTAATGGATAAAATAATCACATACGCTTCATCCAAAAATATCATACTGAGGCCCCCCGGTTCGGAGGAGCAGGGGATGCCCCGCGTGCATCGTGGACTGTGCCACTGTACTGGATTCCTCCTTCGTCGGAATGACAGGGTGGATGACAATGCGGGGATGCCCCGCTTCCGGTTATCAACAGAAGAAGAGGAGTGCAGCAAAGTATCTAAAGGTCGGGGGGGCTGGGAAAAGGAAATTTCTGTTGGAATGATACTTAATAATATCCGCGAAAAAAACTTATGGGAAAAAGGGGCGCTCTTTTCTTTATCCAAAAACAGCGGCTGCGGCGCGAACGCCTTGTCCAATATAAGCGTTGAAAACAAATGTAAACCTGTGGCGCATAGCTATGGGATATCTTATCCTAAAACACAAGCGCCGCTGCCGGCTCAGCAACAAGGAGAACTGCGCGCAACACCTCTCTCTGATCGCCACCCCTTGCAAGCAAGCGGCAATTTTACAGTAATACCTTTTATCGGAATACATCCCTGGGATAGCGCAGAAGCAGACGAAAAAACAATAAATACTCTGGAAGAAGTATCAGCAAAAACAGGAGCGTTTATAGGAGAGTTTGGATTTGACAAACTTAAAGGGGCAGATAAAGATAAACAGCTTTATATTTTCAAAAGCTGCCTGGACATTGCTTTAAAAAGCGAAAAACCTTTTACAATACACTGCGTCCGCTCATGGGGACTTTTGGCAGAAGAACTTCAAAAAGCAAAAAACAGGATCAGGGCTCCATTTATTATACATGCGTATAACGGCTCTGCCGAAGTTATGAAAACAATAACAAAGCTTGGCGGCTATCTCTCTTTTGGTCTTGAAAGATACGGAGCTTTTTCGCAAAAAGCAGCAGACTCTATTTTAAAAATAGATTTAAAGCGCCTTTTGCTAGAAACAGATTTTACCTGTCACTCAAAGCAGTCCCAATCGGATGATGGCTATGGTGAAAAGTATTTAAAAAGATTATTGGCTGTCTATAATGAGGCAGCATCAGTTTTAAAAACAGATATAACAGAACTAAGCGGAGCAATTGAAGAAAATGGAAAGATTTTCAAGGCTTACACAATTAATAGGAAATGAAAAAATAAAAATTCTCGCAAAGAAAAAAGTCGCAATCATAGGACTTGGGGCTGTCGGAGGATTCGCAGCAGAAGCTCTTGCACGGTGCGGAACAGGCCATCTTACTCTTGTGGATTTTGATGTTATTGAAGTCTCGAATATAAACAGACACATAGCAGCATTTGACTCTACAGTCGGAAAACCCAAAGTCGATGTAATGGGAGAAAGAATAAAAGATATAAATCCATTATGCCTAGTGAGCAAGAAAAATATTTTTGCAGACAAGAATTCTTTTGATTCAATATTTGCGGAAAAACCGGATATGGTAATTGATGCGATTGACTCCCTTGGTCCCAAAGCAGATCTGCTGGCATATTGCGTTGCAAACAAAATAGCAATTGTGTCCTCTATGGGCGCAGCATTAAAAAAAGATCCGTCTAAAATAAAAATAGCTGATATTTCAAAAACAGATGTTTGCCCCCTTGCAAAAAAATTAAGAAATTCTTTAAAACAAAAAGGGATCACAGAAGGGATAACAGTAATATATTCAACAGAGCCTGCAATAAAAACAGGACTAAAGCTGCCTCATGAAGACGATAAATTGGATCAGGAAGATGTAAAGGGAAGAAAGCGAAGCATACTTGGAAGTTATCCTGTGGTTACCGCAATGTTTGGTCTTTATGCAGCGCATGCGGCAATGCTAGCAATTATTGGAGACTGATATGGCGTAGAGGCGCGAAGCCGCAACGGGGCAATTCTGTTGCGCCGGTGGAAGCAGAGAGCCTCACGCAAAGGCGCGGAGCCGCAATTCTGTCATTGCGAGGAGCAAAGCGACGAAGCAATCCTGTCATATAACTTTGCTTTGTGTTATGGATTGCTTCGCTACGCTCGCAATGACAGGGGGCAAT
>WRFK01000231.1 GCA_009778835.1 Spirochaetaceae bacterium | reverse complement strand
CTCTTTGGGAATACATGAATCGCAGTCTAGATTCTGGGAAAACATGGTTGGAAGAGGGAAGGGATTTGCAAAACTTTTCTGGCCTGTTTTCTGCAGCTATTTTGCAGATGCGGGAAAAAATAGGACATATAAAGATTTTTTTATGGCAGTAAACAAAGTCAAACCTTCTCTTGTAAGAATAAATGCAGATGAAGTAACGTATAATCTCCATATTATTATAAGATACAGGCTGGAAAAACTGCTTGTTGAAGATAATCTTTCGGTTGCCGACCTTCCGGCTGCTTGGAACAATCTATATAAAGATCTCCTTGGTTTGACTCCAGACTCTGATTCAACAGGAGTTCTCCAGGATATTCACTGGTCTATGGGTGCGATTGGGTATTTTCCGACATATCTTTTGGGAAACCTCTACGCTGCGCAGTTTATGGCAACAATGGAAAAAGAAACAGGCAATGTTGATGATTTAGTTGAAGCTGGAAATTTTAAAATAATTCTTGATTGGCTAAGAAATAATATCCATAAATATGGCAGCCTATACACACCGGATGAACTTGTGCAAAAAGTTACAGGCCAACCCCTTGATCCCTCTTACTTTCTCAACTATCTGGATAAGAAATATAGCGGCATGGACTGCGCCATGGACGGCCGCGTCTCGCGCTAGCCAAGGATGGCGACCAGCGCGAGGCGCCGCATCCCGTATAGATTTGTGAAATAAAGATAAACCTTTGGTTAAAGCTATGGGATACAGCTTCGCTTATCCCGCGCAGCGACATGGATGTCGCGATAAAGCGCGGGGTTCTGATGCGTATAGATAGTCTGCGGATTATCCTAGATTTTTGGTACATGGTAATGACTAATCAATCACGCAATAACCCAAAATGGAGCCTTTGCCTTCCATGTCTTGGTAAAATTTGCGCCCATCTATGCGCTTTATTCTTTCCGCGTGGATTCCCGTGCCTTGTTGACAAAAAATCAATTTTTGTTACAATAAAAAATTGAAAAATCCCAATCAATATTTGGAGGTAAAAGGTGAGCTTGCGTAAAACCGGCGACCCGGACAGTGACCCGGACAGTAGTAAGAACAATTCGCGGGCTTGTCAAAAACCTGCGCTTTCTACCGTTTAAGCGATGCATTTACTCAAAAGTTTTTTGTTGTAAACCGCTTGCTGTCTGGTCTCCTTAAAAATTCCCGGCATGAACAGAAGGATACCAAAATGAACAAAGAAGAAATTTTATCAATTATTACCGATAGCTCTGTCGGCATATCAAAACAGAAGATATTGCTTTCCGACATGAATACTGCGGACATAGCAGAAATATTTGAAGACCTGGAAAGTGAAAAAATTATCCGCTTGTTCAGGATTCTCCCTAAAGCTATTGCCTCTGATGTTTTCGTCTGTATGGATAGCGATCATCAACAGCTCATAATCGAAGCTCTTAGCAATGTGGAAATCGGCGAAATCATGAATAATTTATTTATAGACGACGCAGTAGACTTTATCGAAGAAATGCCGGCTAACGTGGTTAAGCGGGCGCTTAAAAACGTCGAAAGCGAAAAGCGGAAAATCATCAACCGGATTTTACGGTATCCGGATGATTCTGCCGGCAGCATTATGACCACCGAGTTTGTGGATCTGCAGGAAAACGCCACAGTGCGGGAAGCCTTTACTACCATCCGCAGAACCGGTCTTGACAAGGAAACAATCTATAACTGTTATGTTATACGCAGTGACCGTCTGCTCCTGGGTACGGTCTCTGCAAAAACACTTATGCTTGCCCGTCCCAAAGAACGTATCGGCGACATAATGGATACAAATGTTGTATTTGCCCACACTACCGACGACAGGGAAGCCATTGCCGACCAGTTTCAAAAATACGACTTTCTGGCCATGCCTGTTGTTGACAATGAACAACGGTTGGTAGGTATTATTACTGTTGACGACATTGTAGACGTTATTGTCGAGGAACATACCGAGGATGTTGAAAGAATGGCTGCTATTGTTCCTTCAGATGATCCTTACCTTAAAACAAGTATTTTTCAGCATGCAAGAAACCGTTTTTTGTGGATGCTTATTCTTATGCTTTCCGCAACTATAACCGGAACAATTATTTCAAGTTTTGAAAATGGACTAATGGTTCTGCCTATCCTTATGTCATTTATCCCCATGCTCATGAATACAGGGGGTATCGCAGGTTCGCAGGCTTCAACCTTGATCGTACGCGGTATAGCAGTAGGTGAGATAAGTTTGGGAGATGTTTTAGTGATAATATGGAAGGAACTCCGCGTTGCGATGCTTTGCGGACTTGGTCTTGGGCTTGTTAATTTTATCCGGGTTTTTGTCATGAATAATAAGGATGTACTGCTGTGCATTACAATAACATTGTCTCTGTTCTGTACTATAATTATGGCAAAAACTGTAGGCGGTATTCTGCCCATTTTAGCCAAGCGCCTGAAAATAGATCCGGCAATTATGTCTGCGCCTCTGCTTACCACCATAGTTGACGCAGTATCGCTGATCATTTATTTTTCAATTGCAAAGGTTATTCTTGGACTGTAAGAATAATTTAAATAGCAATAGACAAACAATATGCTTGACTTGACAATATTTGTTTTTTGTTATTAGAATTTCTTAATGAATTTAGCGAATATTTTAACTGCCAGCAGAATTGTACTTTCTCCTGTTTTTCTCTTTATCTATTTTCTCCCTGAATGTACAAGAACAAACACTATTGTACTTATAATAATTTTATGGCTGCTATTTATTTATATGGAGCTTTCTGATCTTTTTGATGGAATAGCTGCCCGGGCAACAAATACTGTCAGCGATTTGGGAAAAGTATTTGATCCTTTTGCAGATGTAATAAGCAGAATGACATATTTCTTGTGTTTTACAAAAACAGGAATAATGCCGGTTTTTATTTTTGCCATAATAATGTACAGGGAATTCATAATACTTTTTATAAGAATACTTGCCATGAAAAAAGGGTTTGCAATGGGAGCAAGGGCAGGGGGAAAGTTAAAGGCATGGAGCTATGCGCTTGCCGGAATTTTTGGGCTCCTTTATATCTCTGTAATAAGAACAAATTTTTTTATAGCATATTCTGATCAAATATTATGTG
>WRFK01000230.1 GCA_009778835.1 Spirochaetaceae bacterium | reverse complement strand
TTGGGCAATTTAGAAGAAGCAATAAAAAAAGCTATTAAATATTGTCAAAGCCATGCTATATTAACTGAGTACCTTAAAACTCATGGGTCGGAGGTTCTTAATATGATACTAACTGAATGGAATACAGAAGACGCAATTGCTTTTGCCCGCAAGGAAGAACGAGAAGAAGCTTTGCAGGAGGGTCGTCTTATCGGTCATGAGGAAGGTCATGAGCAAGGACGTGTTGTTGGCCGTGAAGAAGGACGTATTGATGGCCTAGAAGAGGGAAAAAAGCATTTCTTGGAGTTGCTGGATCAGGGACTCTCTGTTGATGAAATAAAAAAAAGGATAAATCAAAATATCAGTAAATAAAGAAGTTTTTAAATTGGCACATCGGGCAACCATTCTACCTTAGGAGCTAACGGTTTGGGATCATAGGCAAATTCAACGGCAAACAGCGAGCTTATCATGACAGAAGAATCAACAGGGCAAAAAAATATTATAGCAATGAAATTTTTTTTAGTTAGCCACTGTATTTGCTTTCTCGTTATGTTTAAAAATTTTTGATATGATTAATATTGCTAATCATATCAATTTTTGATATGATTATATTGGTTGATTATTATTATGAGATATTACTTATGGCAAAATAAAGACTGGCAAAACTTCCCTCCACCAAACAAAGAACTGGTTATACCTTTGGCAAAAGCGCGATTTTTGCAAGGGCAATTGCTCACTAAAATCGCTGCGCTGGATTTGCATTTGCTAACCGAAACCCAGAATGAACTTATTGTAGCAGAAACAATGGAAACCTCAAAAATCGAAGGAGTGGAGTTAAATCCAGAATCTGTGCGCTCATCAGTAGCGGAAAGACTCGGATTACCGCAAGGGGTTGGGATACGCAAAGACCGCAGCGTGAACGGGCTGGTGGATATATTGCTGGATGCAGTGCATAAATATAATCAACCCTTGACAATGAGCAGATTGAATGGCTGGCATGCTGCTTTGTTTCCAACAGGTTTTTCCGGATTGAAGAAAATAAAGGCCGGCCTGTTACGGCAAGGAGATATACAGGTTGTTTCCGGCCACTTGGGCCGGGAAAAAGTTCATTTTGAAGCTCCTCCGTCAAAGCAGGCAAAAGAAGATTTAGCGATTTTCTTAAAATGGTTTAACCAGAGTTTTGCACATGAAGATGGACTGTTACGTGCTGCTGCTGCTCATCTTAAGTTTGTTACTATTCATCCTTATGATGATGGCAATGGCAGGCTGGCGCGTGTGATCACGGATATGGCTATGGCACAGGATGAAAAAACTTCTTTTCGTTCTTACAGTTTTTCTGCGCAAATCATGCGCGAACGTAAAGATTATTACCAAATACTTGAAGCTGTACAGAAAGGCAGCAAAACTTTGAGCTACTGGTATTCCTGGTTTATAAATATGTTCAGCAATGCTTTGCAAAATTCGCAAGAAATAATTGCCTCGGTTTTTCGCAAAGCAGAGTTTTGGAATATCTATAAAGATATTCATTTGAATGAACGTCAGCGTAAGGTTGTGCAAAAAATGTTGGAAATTGGTGTATTTGAGGGCGGGTTGACCACGCGCAAATATGTAGCTATGACTAAAACCAGCACTCCCACGGCAGCGCGGGAAATAGCCTATCTTTACAAGAAGAATATATTAAGGCAATATGGGCAGGGCCGCAACGTGCGCTATGATTTTAATTTGCCATAACTAACGTTGCATTTAAAATAATAAGGGTTTTACCCTCTGTTACTTTGCTTTTTTGCCCAGAATGATATATGCTTTTTAATATCAATTTTAGAAAGCAAGAGTTGCTTTAAAAAATATTTATCTTTGTGTGAAATTATTTTGAATCTATCGGGTTAATCAGTATTAATCCGCACAATTTATTATATCTATATAAGTATTTACCAATAGCAGGTTTTCTCTGGCAAGCGTACATTCTTCTTCTGATAAAGATTTTTGATAATATTCTTTTGCTTTTGGAAAATTATTTTCTTCAAAAAATATTGAGCCAATATTGTTATATATAATTGCTTTTGAATGCTTTGAGTCTGCGCAGCCAAGAGCTTTACTATAATAATCATGCGCTTTTTCTTTTTCTCCGCATTGGCTAAATGCAAAAGCTGTTTCTGTGTAAATATCGCAGTCATTTGGTTTTAGTATTTCTGCTTTTAATAAAAATGGAAGAGCTTTATTGGGCTCATCTGATTTTATATAAAGCACTCCAAGATTATAGTATGGCAAATAATTATCAGGAAATTCTTTTAGCGCCTGGAGGAGAATTATTTCCCCTTCCTTGAAATTTTCTTCAAGAGATTTTTCAATTGCATCAATGATCATTTTGTTAAGTTTTGAAAAATCCATATACTAAAGCAAGGGCGCCAGGATTATAGATCCACAACAACAGTGACACTGCTGTCAAAATAATTTTCGAAAAATGTTTTTGCAGTTTCTTCGTAACCATCTATCCTGCCGAAGTCTTTGCTTTTTCCTGCGATTCTAACTTTGTTGCTTGATATTGCAACAAATGCGCCGCCTGCTATAAGACCCCTGTCGATCTGGTTTGCGTCTGCAATGTCTTTATGAAAAAGGGAACCTTCGCCGTATGTTTTTTCGAATCTTACAAAAAGCTCGGGATCAAAAATTACTTTCTCATTGGCAATAATAAATTTTATAAAAACTTCGTTTTTTTCAAGAGACTCATAATTTGTTTTCAATATATTTTCCGCAAAATCTTTTATGGATATGCCCATCTAAATCTCCTTTTCTTGTGGCAGAAATTTATTTTATCCGCGGTTTAGGCGGGTGAGGAATGTTTTTGTCCGTTCCTGAGCTGGATTGTCGATAACATCTTTTGCAGAACCTTGTTCCACAAAAATGCCGCTGTCCATAAAGAGTACCCGGTCTGCGACTTCTCTGGCAAAGGGTATTTCGTGGGTTACGATGACCATTGTCATTTTTTCTTCAGCCATGCTTCTGATTACTTTAAGGATATCTCCGGTGAGTTCCGGATCAAGGGCGCTGGTAGGTTCATCAAAAAATAAAACTTCCGGATCAAGGGCAAGGGCTCGCGCTATGGAGACCCGCTGCTGCTGTCCGCCTGATAATTCGCATGGATAACTTTTTGCC
>WRFK01000229.1 GCA_009778835.1 Spirochaetaceae bacterium | reverse complement strand
TACTCCATATCTATATAAAAACAGCGAAAAATATATGCTTAACCATTTAAAAGCGCCGGAAGAAATCTGCTATCCAGAGGGGAGAATAACCATGGATACTTTGATTGATTACAATTACCTTAAAGAAATATTTGATCTGCAACAAGATATTACTAAAGACACTGTAAAATTGGTAAAATGGCTTAAACAAAATCCTCATCCTGATATGAAAAAATGCTGATGTGAAAATATGAAAAAAGTGCTTTTCGTTCCTGTCGCAGAAAAAAACAATGGTACAGGACATTTAAAAAGAACAATTAAATGGGTAAAGTCTATTCTGTCTGAAAGCGCTCCGCGATCTGAAGATGCTTTGCGATATGAACCATTTATCTATATACCAATAATTCCTCTCGACAACAACGGAAAGGAAGAGCAGGGGCATGTATGGAACCCAACATCTTTTCCTGATTTTAAAGAGATTGAGAAATCCATTGTTTCGGATTTATCTGGAAAATATGATGTGGCTGTTTTTGATATGAGAAAAACTAATCCTTTATTGATTAAGAAACTTGAAAAAATAGCTGAAATATTGGTTTCTGTGGATGAAGGGGGAAAAGAGAGGGAAAATTTTGATTATCTTATTGATACCCTTCCAAACACTGTTTCCAAAGCAGCGCCTCCCAATATTTTTTCAACAGATTTGCTTGGATATAAGGATAAACGCAACAATAGATGCGAAATGGTTTCAGAAGATTCTCTAAAATTAAAAAAATACAATAATATTCTTATAAGTTTTGGAGGAGAAGATAGCAAAGGTATTACAAAAAAGTTTCTTGATAAGGTTCAAAAGAAAAATATTTTTAAAGATATGAATGTAACGGTTGTCATAGGGCCTTTTTTTAAAGACAAGAACTATATAAAAAATAACTTTGGATTTTTTAATATTGCGGAATCTCCTGCTTCTCTGGAGAATCTTATAGAAGAATCAGACATTGTTTTTACCTCTTTTGGACTTACTGCTTATGAAGCGTTGTACGCAGGCAAAGACCTGTTATTAATAAATCCTTCAAAGTACCATAGAAAACTCTCCAAATTAGCAGGTTTTTGCGAAGCAGGAATTATAAATCCCAACATAAAAAAAATAGAAAAAATAATTAACAATCCCGGCTATTGCCAAGATTACAAAGGCAAAAATCGCTCATCATCCAGTTCAATGTA
Source organism: Spirochaetaceae bacterium (assembly GCA_009778835.1). GTDB lineage: Bacteria > Spirochaetota > Spirochaetia > CADAEX01 > CADAEX01 > WQTU01. The sequence continues at coordinate 1,957 of WRFK01000229.1, read as the reverse complement.
TAATAGCCCCCAACTCGTCCCCTTAACCCAGACTTGCGTTGGCACAGATTCCAATTTTGTTGATTCCGGACAGTCGTTAAATATCAATGAACTATTTCTTAAAATAGCGGAAACAGAAAAAGTCTCCTGCCCTGTATGCAAAGGAAAAGGGAAAATATATAAAAGATATATTTATAAAAATTATTTAAAATGCGAAAATTGTGGAATTGTTTATCTGCAAAACATTGGAAAAAATGAAAAAAAATATGAGAAATCATATTTTTTCGAAGAATATAAAAAACAATATGGCAAAACATATATTGAAGACTTTAACAATATATCAGCAGCTTCTCAAAAAAGGGTGAATATAATAAAAAACTTTGTAAAAAAAGGAAAAGCCCTTGATATAGGCTGCGCTTACGGCCCTTTCTTAAATGTAATGAAAGATCAATATGAGTGTTATGGAATCGATATTTCTGAAGATGCTGTAGAGTATGTAAATAAAAATCTTGGAATAAAAGCTGTTACAGGAGATTTTTCTTTATCTGATTTTATTCCTGTTTTTCCGGGAGACGTTTCGCAGAATAAAAAAGAGGAATGCTTAAAATTTGATATTATTACAATGTGGTATGTTATTGAGCATTTTAAAAATGTAGGAGAAGTTATTGAAAAAATCGGAAAACTAATCAATAAATCAGGAATATTTGCTTTTTCAACCCCTAATTTATCCGGCATAAGCAGCATATATAATAAAAATAAATTTCTTGAATCAAGCCCTTCTGACCATTATACTCTCTGGAATATTTTATCTGCAAAACATATACTTTCACAGTTTGGGTTTAAAGTAGTAAAAGTAAGATGCACAGGGCACCATCCGGAAAGATTCCCTTTACTTTTGCAAAAAATTTTAGGATTTAAAATATTAAGTCTTATAAGTAGATTTTTTAGACTTGGAGATACATTTGAAATTTATGCAAGACGTAAAAATGGATAAACATACTGCCCAATCTAATAAAAAAGATTCTGTTGTGATATTAGGCGCAGGAATCATGCAAATGCCAATAATAGAATCTGCAAATAACATGGGGCTTATCTCCATTGTATTTGATGGAAACAATAATGCACCCGGCAAAAAATTATCAACCTATTTTGAAAATATAGATTTAAAAGACCATGATTCTCTTCTTGAAAAATCTATTTACTACAATAATATTTGTAATATAAGAGCTGTTTTTACAGCAGGGACAGATTTTTCCTACATGGTAGCGTGGCTTTCGGAAAAGCTCGGATTAAAATCAATTAGTTATGAAACTGCTCTCAAAGCAACAGATAAATCCCTTATGAGAGAAGCATTCTCATCTGCTAATGTTTCATCTCCTCTGTTTATTATGACAACTGATATCAATATTAATGAAGATCAGGTGCAAAAACTTGGATATCCGCTTGTTGTAAAACCTGTAGACAGTATGGGGGCAAGAGGAGCAGTAAAGATTCATGATTTTCATCATCTTAAAGATGCAATCAAAGAAGCAATAAAATTTTCAAGATCAGGGAAAGTCATAATTGAACAGTTTTTACAGGGGGCGGAGTTTAGTCTTGATGCTGTAATAAAAGATGGAAACATACATATATGCGGAGTTGCAGACAGACATATATATTTCCCCCCTTATTTTGTAGAAATGGGGCATACAATGCCTTCTGCATTCCCAAAAGAAGCAGTTGATAAAATCATAAATGTTTTTTGCGATGGAATAAGGGCAATAGGAATAGATAACGGAGCTGCAAAAGGGGATATAAAATATACAGATGGAAAAGCTTCTATAGGAGAGATTGCAGCAAGGCTTTCCGGCGGCTATATGTCAGGATGGACATTCCCATATTCTACAGGGTTTTCTGTTATAGATGCTGCTTTAAAAATAGCTTTAGATAGCGATCCGGGCGAAATAAAATACTCATATAATAAAACTGCAGCAGAAAG
>WRFK01000228.1 GCA_009778835.1 Spirochaetaceae bacterium | reverse complement strand
TTTTTGAAAAATTTGAGGCAAAAGTAAAAGAATATAAGGCCGATATTACACGCGCTGCAGTAGAACTTGCCAAAGACTGGAGAACAGACAGAATGTTAAGAAGGCTCGAAGCCATGCTATTGGTAGCAGATAAAGATAAAATACTTCTCATTTCAGGTACCGGAGATGTTGTGGAGCCGGAAGAAGGGGTAATAGGAATAGGTTCGGGCGCTAATTACGCATATTCTGCTGCGCTTGCTTATCTTGATTCTTCGACCCTTACTGCAGGTGAAATTGCCTTAAAATCGCTTAAAATCGCTGCCAAGGTTTGTATCTATACAAATGAAAACTTTGTATTGGAGGAAATCAATGTTTGAACTTGAAACGCTTTCGCCCAAGCAAATTGTTGCCGAGCTTGACAAATATATAATTGGCCAGAAAAAAGCAAAAAAAGCAGTTGCTATCGCGCTTCGTAACCGCGTAAGAAGGCAAAAGCTTGATGACGCGATGAGAGAAGAAGTAGCTCCCAAAAATATTATTATGATAGGTCCCACAGGAGTAGGAAAAACAGAAATAGCAAAAAGGCTTTCTAAATTATGCGGCGCTCCATTTTTAAAAGTAGAAGCAACAAAATATACAGAAGTAGGATATGTAGGCCGCGATGTTGAATCAATGGTAAGAGATCTTATGAATGTTGCAATAAATATGGTAAAAGCAGAAATGAGGGAGCAGGTTATAAAAGAAGCAGAAGCCAGAACAGAAGATATTATCCTTGATATTCTTCTTCCAGGAGTAAAAAACAAGCCGCAGCAGCCTCAACCGGATCAAGTGAATCAGGGCGCTATTCCTCTTCCCGAAGTTATTGATGAAAGAACAATATCAACGCGTGAGAAATTCAGGGATATGCTTAGAAAAGGGATGTTTGAAGATAAAGAAATTGATATCAATGTATCGAAAAAAGTAATGCCTGCATTTGAAATATTTTCAGGATCAAATTTTGAAGAAATGGATTTGAATCTCGGAGGGATTGCAGGTATTTTTGGCAACAATAAAAAGAAAAAAAGAAAAGCAACTATAAAAAATGCAAGAGAAGTAATTCTTAATGAGGAAATAGATAAATTAATTGATACAGATAAAGCTGCGGATATTGCAAAAGAACGGGTGCAGGAGATGGGAATAATATTTATCGATGAGATAGATAAGGTTGCGGGAAAGGAAAACAGGGGCGGAGGAGTAGATGTATCCCGCGAAGGTGTTCAGCGCGATCTTTTGCCCATAGTTGAAGGGAGTAAGGTAAACACAAAATATGGAATGATAGATACAGCGCACATTCTTTTTATTGCAGCCGGAGCTTTTCATATGAGCAAGCCTTCTGATCTTATTCCGGAACTCCAGGGAAGATTTCCAATAAGAGTAGAACTTGAGGCTCTTGGAGCAGAAGATTTTGAAAGAATTCTTACTCAGCCTGAAAATGCTCTTATTAAACAATATAAAGAACTTCTAAAAACAGAAGAGATAACTCTTGAATTTACAGATGATGCTGTAAAAAGGCTTTCATATCTTGCGCAGGAAGTTAACTCAAAAACAGAAAATATAGGGGCAAGAAGGCTTCATACAGTAATGGAGTTCCTTCTTGAAGATGTTTCTTTTGAAGCAACCGAATTAAAAGGCCAGACAATCAGTATAACACCGGAATATATCAATGAAAAGCTTGGAACTATTATAGAAGATCAGGATCTAAGCAGGTACATTTTATGAAAAATCTAATGGGAAGGGATAATAACCCGATATTTAGAGTAAGGTCTATTTTAAAAGGGGCAAGTTATGTTTTTAAATAATAGTTTTGGAAGAGTAGTTGATATTCTTCATAGATCAATGGATGTCTCAATGGTAAGGAGAAATGTAATAGCTGATAATTTGGCTAATGCAGATACTCCGAATTTCAAAAAAAGTACTATAAATTTTGAATCAGAGCTTAAAAGAGCATTTCAGTCGCAGAAAAAACCTGCCCTTGAGTTGGTAATGACTCATGAAAAGCATATATCCAATTATAAACCAATAGATTACAGGACTGTAGGTCCAAGAAGGGTTTTGGATTACCTTTCCCAGACAGATGCGAATGGTAATAATGTTGATATTGAAGAAGAATCTGTACATATGCTTAAGAACCAGTTGAATTATCAGCTTCTTACACAGGTACTTTCAAACCAGTTTACACAAATTAGCATGGTTACGAGATAGGAGATTTAGATGGGTATATTTTCAAATATTGATATTGCTGCGTCAGGGCTTTCGGCACAACGCCTTAGACTTGATGTAATTTCAAATAATTTAGCGAATGCAGATACAACAAGAACTCCGGAAGGGGGTCCTTTTAGAAGAAGCAGGGTTGTTTTTAGGCCTAAAGTATCGCAGCCTTACTGGAAAAGCCCTTTTCTTCCTGCTTTTCTCGATAATGGAGCTGGAAAAGGGGTCAGGGTTGCAAAAATTGAAAAAGATATGGATGAAAAAACAAGACTTGTCTATGACCCGACTCATCCGGATGCCATAAAAACAGGTCCAAGAACAGGATATGTTGAATATCCGAATACAAATATAGTCAATGAAATGGTTGATATGATATCTGCCACAAGGTCGTATGAAGCAAATATTGCAATGGTAAATGGATCGAAAAGCATGTTTCTTAAGGCTTTGGAAATAGGAAAATAGGGGGGGATAAATGGAATTATTAAAATTTAATCAGGTTTCAGGACATAGAATAATGCTGGAAACAACAGATCCAAAACATTTTGCAGGGCGTATTAACAGTACTACAGGACGTCTTGAAAAAGAAAATCCGACTTTTGCAGATAAAATGTTTGAAGCATTACATGGAGTTAATAAATTACAGCAGGAAACAAATGATTTAAGCTTAAAAATGGTTACAGATCCTGACAGTTTAGATGCACATGATATAACAATTGCAATTGCAAAGTCTAATGCTGCACTTGCAATGACAAAAGCTATTGTTGACAAGGCAATTCAGGCATATAAGGAGATTTTAAGTTTCAGATAATCAATAATTTGTTTTATCTGATTACTGTTCTTTTTAACTTGGGAGGGGAAATGAAAGAGCAATTTAAAAAAATAATAGATAAGTTACTGGGTATTTGGACTAAAATTTCTTTAATCCAAAGAATTATTATTATCGCAGTAGTGG
>WRFK01000227.1 GCA_009778835.1 Spirochaetaceae bacterium | reverse complement strand
CGCGTCGCGGCATGGACGCCGCTGTTGGGGTTTTCGCGAAGAGCGAGGACTTAGCGAGTCTGTTTGTCTTTTGGCTAATGCCAGCAATATTGTTTCCTGTTTTGATTAAAAACTTTTCAATTATACCGATAATTAACATAAGTAGAAGACTTTTTTGTGAGTGGGATGCTGGATTGCTTCGTCGCCTTCGCTCCTCGCAATGACGGAGAGTGCTAAGACTTTTTTGTGAAAGAGGAATACTAATGAATTTAGATGAATATACAGTAAAGCTGGAAGATTGTCTTAAAAGACAACTTGAAGCTTTTAGAAATTTTTATAGCTCCGAAGAAAAAGTAAAGCAGCATATTGTGTTAAAAAACTGGACAGAACTTGACAGCGAAATTGCATATCTGCAAAAACAGGCAGGGGAAATAGATAAAATAGAAATGGAGAGAAACAATATCTATAATGCCATGAGACTCTATTGTAATGACACCTCTGTCAGTAATTTCTATGCTTTTATTTCCAAATACTGCCCTGAAAAAAGTATTTATCTGAATTCACTTTACAGAGATTTAAAGGTTAGCGTAATTAAAGTAAAAGCTTTAACAATGAGAATAGATGCATACCTTTCGACAATTACAACAACAGTAACAAAAGTTCTCGAGGAAACATTTCCGATGAGAAAGGGAACAATATATGATAATAAAGGAGCAAATAAAGTTGCCGCTGCTCCGCCGCTTGTTCTTGACAGGCAGCTCTAATTAAGGAGAGTAAATATGCAATCCACATTTATGGGAATTGAAATAGGAAAAAGAAGTCTTATAGCGCATAACAAAAGTTTGCAAACTGTAGGGCACAATATTGTAAATGCCTCGACCGATGGATACAGCAGGCAGCGGGTAAAAATGTCTACATTTGACCCTTTATATGCGCCGCATCTTAACAGGGCAAATACCCCGGGCCAAATAGGGCAGGGTGTTGTAGATGTAAGCGTTGAAAGAATAAAAGACGAGCTTCTTGAAGGGCGTATTGTTGCCCAATCAAATATACACGGATATTGGCAGGAAAGAGATAAATATATTTTAATGCTGGAAAAAATTTATAATGAGCCCGGAGAATTTTCAGTAAGGGCTGCTATGGATAAATTTTGGGAAGGCTGGCAGGAACTTTCCCTTTCTCCATCGGAAATGGCATCAAGACAGAGTGTTCTTGAAAGAGGAAAAACATTAATAGATGCAATTCATACCAGATACGATGCGCTTCGCCAGACCAGAGACATGCTTGAAACAGAAGTTACAGGCGCTGTTAGCAAAATCAACACACTTATGGCAGACATAGCTGAGCTGAATGAAAAAATATTGAAAGTCAAGGTAATGGGAGATAATCCAAATGATCTTCTTGACAGGAGAGACCTTCTTGTTAATGACTTATCCTCTATGATAAATATTACTGTTGATAACAGAGACCCCGATGAGTTCCAGATACACACTTCCGGTCTTCATCTTGTACAGGGGAGGGTAGTTCACTTTTTAGATACAGTAGTTGATACAGGAAACGAAGGGTATTCAAAAGTTATATGGCAGCGTAATGGCGAAACAGCAGAAATCAAGGGGGGTAAACTTGCTTCCTTTCTTGAGCTTAGGGATAAAGATGTAAGGGAAGAGATCCAGAAACTCGATCTTATGACAATAAATTTTGTTGATAACGTAAATTATTTGCATAAAAAAGCGTGGGGATCAAATGGCTCAACAGGCATTGAGTTTTTTAAAGAATATCCTTTTGTAATATCTGCGGAAGGAAATTACGACAGAAACGGCGATGGTGCTTTTGATTCAAGCTATATTTTCCGAATTTCAGGCGCAAATACCCTTAATCCAAAAGAACTTATAGGATTAAGAGGAACAATGACTCTCTCCGGAGCAGATAACAATGTTGCAATAGATTATTATCCAACAGATACTGTTCAGGATGTTATTGACAGAATAAATAACTCTCCTGCGAAAATAAGCGCTACATTAAACCAGGAAGGAAAACTTGTGTTCAGGGCAATGACCGCTGAAGACAGAAACAATCCCGATTTTGTAATCAAACATATAGAAGATTCAGGAGAATTTCTTGTAGGTTATTCAGGCATTCTTGCTGCAAGCGGAAATAACGCTGCATATACATGGGAAACTGCCAATGCTGTGGAATCGCTTGACAGAAACAGTCAATATGCGGTTGCTCCGTTAAGTCATCCTGCAGGATGGGTTGAAGTAAATAAAGTAGTAGTAGCAGATTCAATGAATGTAGCTGCCGGGTTTGGCGTAAATGGCAGGGCTGCAAATCCCGGAGATGGGTCTGCGGCGCTTGCAATAGCATCTTTGCGGAATCAACAGCTTATGGTTGGAAAATTTACAAGTTTTGATCAATACTTTTCATCTGTTGTTGCGGATATCGGCCTTAAAGGGGAACGGGCAGAAATAACATTTGAAACACAAAATCTTGTAATGAAAGATCTTGAAGATTTAAAAAAAGCAATTTCAGGAGTAAATATAGATGAAGAGCTCTCAAATATGATCAAGTTTCAGCATGGATATGCTGCTGCTGCAAGGTTTATATCGCAGGTAAATGAGATGCTCGATATTGTTGTTAACAGATTAAAACTTTCATAGTTGTAATTTGTTTTGAAAACACCAGATAAGGAATAATAAGATGAAAAGAGTAAGTACAGATTTTGCCAATGATGATCTTCAATACCATTTGAGAAGACATGAATTTAATCTTAGCAGTATACAGAACAAAATAGCGGCGCAAAGCAAAATTACAAATTTACGGGATGATCCTGTTGCTGCTGCGCATTCTGTTGTTCTAAAATCCAATATCTCAAGGCTAAAACAGTTTGTAGACAATGCCGGAGAAATACAGAGCCGGGGAAGAGTGGCAGAGGCGTATATCCAGGAATCCTTAAGTATAATGCACAGGATAAATGAGCTCGCTATACAGGGGGCTAACGGTACTTATTCAAAACAAGAGACAACAATGATGGCTGAGGAAATCAATCAGCTTTTACATGAGCTTATTGAAGTTTCCAATTCAAGATATGGCGATGGCACAACAATATTTTCAGGCGACAGAAGCTTAAGCCAGTCATTCAGAACTATTTCAGGATATGTTGAAGGAAGCGGCAGGGAACTGGTAACAAGCGTTGAATATACCGGAACTATTAAAAACAATATTATAGAAAT
>WRFK01000226.1 GCA_009778835.1 Spirochaetaceae bacterium | reverse complement strand
TGTGTTCTGCTCTTCATATATTCGGCAGATTCACCAATAGGGAAATAGCAATAAAAGCCATGCGAAACGAAATCAAACCTGGCGGTCTTTCGAAACACGCAACGATTTTTTTCTCCGATATCCGTGGATTTACCGCAAAATCCGAAAATTTTACCAAGGTATTTGGAGAGGAAGCTTCCAACAAAATTGTCTTCTGGCTTAATAACTACTTTTCGCAGATGATAGACTGCATAGAAAAAAGCGATGGCACTATTGATAAATTTATCGGAGATGCGGTAATGGCGCATTGGGGAACAGTCTATACCACAGGAAGCGCTGCGCAAGATGCTTATAACTGCGTTAAGGCAGCTCTTTTTATGCGCAAGGCTCTTTATGAAATGAACAAAGAGCGCAAAAAGGATGATCCCGGTAACCCAATAATCAACATTGGATGCGGTATCAATACCGGAATTGTTACTGCAGGACAACTTGGCAGCAATATGCGAATGGAATACACAGTTATAGGCGATCCTGTAAACCTTGCTTCCCGCATAGAATCTCTTACCAAAACATTTGGCACCGATATCCTTATAAGCGAAAACACATGGAACCTGGTAAATAAATATTTTCTCACAGAAGAAATGCCTCCTGTAACAGTTAAAGGAAAAGAAAAGCCTGTGAGGATATTCGCGGTTATTAATTTTGCCGGCGTTGATAAAAGCCCGCAGACTCTTGCCGATGTTCGCAGGCTCCTTGGGATCGAAGCGCCAGACAGCGGAAATGCCGGTGATAAAAAATATAAAATTGGTGAAGAAGAAAAGTAATGGGCAAAAAAATGCGAAAAAAGAGAACCAGTTTTCGTTTTGCGGACTTCCTGGTAGTTGTACTCTGTCTTTCAATAGTGGTGTTCGCCCTTAATTTGTTCAGGCTTGATCTGTTTCAAACATTAAGTCTTCAGAATGAAAAACCAGTAGGTACGATCACTATAAAAAACAATATTGTCCAGAGGCGCCTTATCGACAGGGTTCTTTGGGACAGACTTGCTGTTGAGTCTCCAGTATACCTTGGGGATTTGATTCGCGTAGCGGAACTTTCCTCTGCAACCCTTAATCTGGAAAGGCAACAGATAGATTTAAATGAAAATACACTTATACGAATACAACTTTCGCCGGAAGGCGAGTCTTTGCAAATAGAACTTAGCGAAGGAAATCTCGGCATTATAACAAGCAGCGAAGGTAAAAACCTCCAGTTAAGCCTTATGGGGCGCATAGTTGAACCAACTTCCGGAACAACACTTACTGCAACAGCAGGAAAAGAGGGGATCGCGGTACAGGTAAACGAAGGAGCTGCGGCATTTATCGAAGATGGGAAAAGCAGAAAAATTTCTTCCGGCGCCATGATCGCTCTTGATGAAAAAGGCGCGGAGCTTAAAGATCCTGCGGTAGTGGTAACGCAGCCGCGCCCCAATGCCCGTTATGTAAAAGGTACAGAGCAGCCAGTTCCTGTGGTTTTTGCATGGAGCCGTATAAACCTCAGGCCGCAGGATACTATGCTTCTTGAGATTGCTGCGGACAAAAGTTTTAGCCGTAATGTTGTGGCTGTCGGGGATCTTAATGCCTCTGCAGAGATAGCGCTTGAGGCAGGTCTTTGGAACTGGCGTCTTTCCCATGAAAAGAGAATTCTCTCCGCAGGAACTCTTACTGTAGTTGAAGCATTGGGGCTTGAACTCTTAAGCCCTGCAAGAGGGAGCCTGTTCCGCTATAAGGAGGAACAACCATCGCTGGCCTTTCAATGGACAGAAATAAAGGATGCCTCGCATTATATAATAGAAATTTCATCATCCCCGGACTTTGCTGGTTTGCAAATAAATAAAGAGATAGCAGCTCCATTTTTTGTAGACTCGGGGCTTGGGCAAGGAACATGGCATTGGCGCGTGCAGCCGATGTTTTCTTCTGCTTTTGAAGGGTATGCTGTTTTTTCTCAGGCTTCTTTTTTTCTAATAGGGCAAAGCGCAGATGGAGATACATCAACAGCCATGATTGAGCCTGAAACATCGGCTGTTCCTCCGGAGCCTATTCTTCTAAGCCCGGCGCATGGTGCAAGGTTGCCTGGACTTACTGCATTAAGAGAAAAAACAATATTTACCTGGGATGTTGATGGGGAAGTGAAAAGCTCAAGATTTGTTCTTTCCCAAAGCAGCAATCCTTTGACTGGAACCCCTGCAGTAGAAATAATCGATCCCAGGCAGACCATCTCTCTGGATCGCCTTGAAGAAGGGGTGTGGTACTGGACAATAGAAACTCAATCTGTTAACGGCTTAGTCAATGCTGCACAACCAAGAGAGCTGCGGATACAACCTATCCCGCTCCTTGTTGCGCCCGGTAACCGCCGTCCCCCGGAAAGACACCTTTTTAATATTGAGCAGCTTAGAACGCAACGAAACATTGTGTTTAGCTGGTCGCCGGTACAGGGCGCCAATGCCTATATCTTTACGCTTTTTGAACAGACCGCAGCCGGGCGACGGCAAATCAATCGCGCTACTGTAACAAGTACCAGTTGGACGCTTGAGAATATAAGCGTGCTTGACCGGGGAACTTTTATTTGGCAGGTAGAAGCAATAAACAGAAACAATAGCAATACGATTGAGCAGCGCGGCTCTTTGGGAATAAATTCTTTTACAATCGACATTCCTGCTCCACGTCCGGTGCATATGGAAGATCCTGGAGTGCTTTATGGATTTTAGGAACTTACCAATAAGAAACTTACCAGTAAAAAAATATATTGTTTTAATTATTGCGATACTTTTTATAACAGCGCTTACTCCATTGCTGGCGCAAACTTCCGGCTACTATATGGTGCTACGTTTTGTTCAACGCCTTACATGGGTAGGAGACGAATATGCCATGCGTTATGAAGTAATAATCGAAAAAGAGGAAAAAGGGGAATACCGCAGGTTTTCACATGAATTCACAGAAACAAATTTTATTGAAGTCTCCCTTTTGCCAGGAAACTATCGTTATCAGGTTATACCGCATGATTTTTTGGATCAACCGATTCCTGTGCATGAGTGGATAAGATTTGAAGTCCTGCGCGGGGATAACAAATTAACAACAGGGGAACATGAAATCATTATTATAAACCCCATTGATGAAACAAGCAGGAAAGCGATAATTTTGATTGGACCTGAAACAGCAGGCACTCCGGAAGCAACAGAAACTGTGAAAACAGAAAATATCAGCGAATAC
>WRFK01000225.1 GCA_009778835.1 Spirochaetaceae bacterium | reverse complement strand
GTTGAAATTCGCGACAAAGGGTTTGATAAAGACCTTGTCGAAGGGACTTTGCGCCTTTTTGAATTCTCAAACAGGGAAATAAAAGGGGGGAGGCCGGAGGGGTTTAAACTTATGGAGCTATGCAGCAAAGCATGGCTTTATGATAAAAATCCATCTCTTTTTTTATCGTTTATTCCCTACATGGAAAAAATAAGAAAAACAGTTCTGGAAGATGATAAATATTTTGAAAAATTATTAAACAGAACTTTGATATTGAATAACCACAGATCAATAGTAACTGTAATGCCGGATAACGCAAAGGCTCTTATTTCCGATAATGCTCTTGTTGGCAATAATATAATACAGGAAGCAGATAATGATTTTCTTGAATTTGAAAAGTATCAGCTCTGCCAGGATAGTGTTGCAGATATTTCTAAAATACCTGTTCTTAAAAGAAGCGATATACCCAAAAAAATAGAAACAATAGAATGCGAAGAGAGATATGATAATGGGTTATGCACTTTGCTTCATGGAGTACATACAGCAGGGATTACATATACAAATCTTTATTATGACATCTCGCTGCTTGATGAGGAACTTAAAATATATCTCCCTATTTTTTCCAGATTCTTAAGTGAAACAGGGCTTCCGGGAATTCCGTATTATGAAACAGCAAAAATGTTTGCTCTAAAAACAGGAGGTTTTTATGTTTATCCCGAAGCAGGGATGAGTGTTTTTGGAACTAACCTGGAATTTCTTACTCTTCATTTTAAATCCCTTACTGAAAAATATAAAGAAGCATCGGACTTTGTTTTTGATTTTATTGCAAATGCTGATTTCGATGATCTTAACCGGCTAAAAGATATTCTTAAAGAAACAGTGAATGATTTAAAAGCCCGAATAATAAGAAGGGGAAGTTATATTGCATCTCTTTATGCTTCAAGAGATTACACCCCTGCTTTGGCTAAAATGGAAGAGTGGGGAGGGATAACCCAGCTTTTAAAATTATCAGATATAAATCCGGAAGATAAAAAAGATGTTGAAAACCTGGCGCAAAAACTTAAAAAAATAAAAACTATTTTTTCTGCAAATAAAATTATTTCCAATATTACTTCCGAAGAAAATAGTATATCGGATTGTTACAAAAACTTGTTGTCTTATTTGCCATCTGTAAGCAGGGAAAAAGATTTTGAGTCTGTTTTTGCTTCCGGTTGTTACAGTTGTTACACCGGAGGCAGCGATATCTCAAAAGCACAAAATAGCAGCAAGTCAACTCTTTTACAAAAACAATCTCAAACATCTATTGTTGTTCCTTCTCTTGTAAATTTTAATAGCGCGGTTATGAGCGCTTCAAGAATAGGGAGCAGCGAAGCTATCTATGAAAAACTTCTTTCGAAAATTATAGAGACCGGATTTTTATGGGAAAATATAAGAATGAAAGGGGGCGCTTATGGCGTTAGCGCTTCTTCAAATAGTATGGATGGGGTTTTTAGTTTTTCTTCTTACAGAGACCCGTACATAGAAGAGACTCTTAAAATATTTTACGAATCTTTAAATAATATTTCCGCTTCCGCAGAGAGAGTATTGAACGATGATATTATTTTGAAATCTGTAATAAACAGTGTTGGAAAGGAGATAAGGCCTGTTTCTCCGGAAGAAAGAGGGGTAATAAATACTTTAAGAAAAATATATGGGCTTAGCGATAATTTAAGACAGAAAAACAGGGATATTATGCTTGCCACAACAGCAAAAAATATTTCAGATACAGCCAACAGGTTAAAAGCCCAATATGAAACTGCTTCAAAATGCGCGATCGCAGGAGCTGATTCTTTTAAAAAATATGAAAAATACTTTACACAAAATAAATTCCAAAAAATCGATTTGAAAATATAGTTTGACCGATTATTGTCGCCTTGTGCCTTGTAAATTTATTAAAATGATTATTTTTAGCCTTGTGTTTTTTACCAAAGAATATTATATTATTTAATATGAATTTTTGCACTTTTTTTCTGAATTTATCTGACTTGGCACAAAAATTGCTCTCTCTCTCTCTCTCTCTCTCTCTCTCTCTCTCATAAACTCACCCATTTTTTAAAACTTACAAAAAAAATTTGCCCCACACATGACACTGCTCTCCATGTCGCTGTTATGGGCACGACATCCATTTTGCAAAATATAAAAATTAACTCGTTTTTACTGCTTTTGAAGGCAGTTGATCATCATATAAAAAGGAATTTTTATGAAAAAGTTTTTTAAATTATTTGGAATTGCTGCCACGGTAACGATATTTCTGTTTATGGCAATTGCCTGTGACAATAGTAGTAGCAGCGGAGGTGGTGGAAGTATTGCTTTACCGCCAGCCGGTGACGGCAGTATTAGCTTCGCTTCGGTTAAGACGTATGATGTTTATCTATATAGTAATTGGAATACTCTGTATACTGGTTCCCCTATTACTTTTACAAGATTTGTCGATGAGTATGCCAGCTATATATCAGCTATTACAGATAATCCAGAAGAATGGGAGGTTAAAATAGACGGCACTCCCAGAAAGCTCTATCTTAAACTGGGAACGCCAAAAGCCAGTGTGTTGAAAAACGTTTCTAGTAAATATCCTTCTCTTACTTGTACAAGTGGTTTGAAAATATTTGAGAGTGGTGGGTTTCAAGATGGTGCTAATCTTATATTTTGGGATAAGCGAAACCTAGAAGATGAAGTTGATTTTTTGTATGCTGACCGAAACGGAACCATTAGCGGTTCATTTTATGATTCATACGAAAAATTAACTTTTCTTGTGAACATGTCTCTAAAACAAGGATGGAACACCGTGACTAGGACATTTAATGGAAGTACGGTAACTAATGTTACAGGAACGCCCGATAGTAGCTTCAAATGGATTTTGGAGAGTTACTGATGAAAAGGCCCTCCACAAAGTAACTGTAATATTCTAAAGGGATCACAAAAAATGTGCTCCCTTTTTTGTTTGACAATATTAGGTTTATAATGGGATACGACGTATTAATGCATTGGACTGGCTTTTAGAGAAAAAGAATAGCAATTAGTTTAAAATTAAAGAAAGCCAAAAAAATGTTTCATGGCTACTTCTTTCTAAAGAAATATTATTAAATATTCCCAACAGCGTATAGTGGGTACACTTTAATCCTGTCATACATTGAAAAGTTTTCGAGTGATACACGAATACCATACTCTGATTTTTTTTCATTAAGAAAAACATACATACTTTGCATTTTGCCT
>WRFK01000224.1 GCA_009778835.1 Spirochaetaceae bacterium | reverse complement strand
TTTTCCATATAGGGGAGGATATGTTCCTGAATTGCTGGTTCGGAACATAAAAGACTACAGGCAGATGATAGAAGAGCCATGGAAAATAATTTATAAAGTGGATAATAATATTGTAAATATTTTGACAATAATAGATTCAAGAAGAAATTTGCAGGACATATTAATAAAAAAATTATTAAAATAAAATATTTAAGTAATCCTAATTCCACGTTAATCAACTCTCTTTTTCGTGGGGTAGTTTGGCTTGTGGCATAATTTTTTCTTAGCGACTTTGCGAAAGATTTTTTGGAAAGTGATCCGGGGTGCCTATTTCCTTTAGCCCTTTAAACCCATCTCTTCTTAAAACATCATATATAATGATCGCAACTGAATTTGATAAATTAAGGGATCGCGCTCCACTAAGCATTGGGATCCTTATACACTTACTATAATTTTTTATAAGCAGCTCTTCGGGAAGCCCCTTGGTCTCTTTGCCAAACATAAAAAAACAATTTTCCGATACCCTGGTTTTTGTGTAATTTTTTTTAGCTTTTGTTGTTACATAATATATAGTAGCTTTTTTGTTTTTATCAAAAAAATCTTCAAGGCTAATGTATCTGCTGATTTTTACAGACTCCCAGTAATCAAGCCCCGCGCGTTTTAAATATCTGTCATCAATAGAAAAACCTAATGGCTCGATCAAGTGAAGATTTGCTCCTGTTGCAGCGCAAGTTCTTACGATATTTCCTGTATTCTGAGGTATTTCTGGTTCATGAAGCACAATATTTATTGGCATATTCTCCCTTTTTTGTCCTTTATTCACCAACGCATCCGGAGTCGCGGACAACATGACCAGTCGAGGAGGTGAACAAAATCTATTATAGCGCAGGGCTTGCCATGCAATATAATACATTTTATTATAAACAGATGCTTGGAAAGAGGGTAGCTGAATTTGCTAAAAAAAACATGGTATGTTTATATCCTGCAATGTTGCGATAAAACACTTTATACAGGAATAACTATTGAACTTAAAAGGCGTCTGGAAGAACATAATAGCTCTGATAAAAAAGGGGCAAGATATACCAGAACAAGAAGACCTGTAAAACTTGTATATTATGAAATAGCAGAGAGCAGAGGAGAGGCCATGAAAAGAGAAAGAGCAATAAAAAAAATGGAAAAAAGCTCTAAAATCAGGTTAATAACCAGGCGAAGCTGCACCCCAAAGGTTTGTCGGTAAATTTATTTTGGCAATACCCGAAGCTCCAGGAAGAGATTCATTTTTATTTCATAAGTTTGTATGTTATGAAACAATAAAGAGTGTTTTAAAAATTGATTATATGATAAGTTAATACATTGAGACTGTTAAATGAAAGAAAGCAATAAAGAAATTTACCATCTTGGAATAGATATTGGTTCAACAACTGTTAAAATAGTTTTAATTGACCCTACAACAAAGGAAATTATCTACTCTGATTACAGAAGGCATAATGCCGATATTCCGGGAACACTGGTATCGATATTGGCAACGATTATGCTTTTATATCCGGATATGTATTTTATAACTGCTGTATGCGGAAGCGGCGGTTTATTTATTTCCAAAAAGATCGGAGCTTTTTTTATACAGGAAGTTGTTGCAAACTCTCTTGTAATAAGAAATTACTATAAAGATGTAAGAGTCTCTATAGAGCTCGGCGGACAGGATGCAAAAGTAATTTTCTTCACAATGGATACAGAAACAAATCAGCTTATTGCTTCTGATATGCGCATGAATGGAAGCTGCGCAGGAGGCACCGGAGCGTTTATTGATCAGGTTGCAGAACTTCTCTCTATTAAAATAGAAGAATTTGGAGAACTTGCTGATCAGGGAGTCAAGGTTTACGATATTTCGGGCAGATGCGGAGTTTTTGCAAAAACAGATATACAGCCTCTGTTGAATAATGGCGTTTCAAAAGAAGATATTGCCCTTTCCACTTTTCATGCAATAGTAAAACAGACAATAGGCGGCCTTGCCCAGGGCATGGAAATAAAACCAAAAGTAATTTTTGAAGGGGGCCCTCTTACATTTAATAAACGGCTTATTACTGTTTTTAAAGAACGCCTTGGTTTAAAAGATGACGAAGTTATAATACCGGAAAAGCCGGAAATCCTTGTTGCTTATGGCGCAGCGCTTTCCATAGATATTATGTTTTCTTCGGAAATATATTCCAGTGAAAATAAAGGATTGAGAGCAATAGAGCTTATTAAAAAAATTAAATCCCATGTATCTGGAAAACGTTTATCTGATGAAAAAGAACAAATGCTATTGTTTTTTGATTCAGAGGAAGAAAGAGAAGATTTTTTTAAAAGACATAAATCAGAGCAGACTCAGTCCTATGATATCCCCGAAGGCTGTAAAGAACTTGATGTTTATATTGGAATAGACGCAGGTTCCACAACTTCAAAGATCGTATTGATAGATAACGAAAACCGCATGGTAGACAGTTATTATTCCAGTAATCACGGAGATCCTTTTAAAGTAGTTAAATATGCCCTTATAAGGTTATATGAAAAATATAAAAACATGGGAATCGATCTCAATGTGCTTGGTATGGGAACAACTGGATATGGAGAGATGCTTTTTTCCAAAGCTTTTCTTGCAGATTACCATACTGTGGAAACTGTTGCGCATGCAGAAGCTGCCCAATTTTTTGTCCCGGATGTAAGCTTTATTCTTGATATTGGCGGACAGGATATGAAAGCCATAAATTTAAGAAAAGGGATTGTAACAGGTATTGTTTTAAATGAAGCATGCTCGGCAGGTTGTGGTTCTTTTGTTGAAACTTATGCAAAATCGCTTGGCATTTCTGTGGATAAAATTGCAGAGCTTGCTTTCCGTTCGGAAAATCCTTCGCAGCTTGGATCAAGATGCACTGTTTTTATGAACAGTTCGATTATTACAGAACAAAAAAACGGAAAAAAGACAGAAGATATTCTTGCCGGTATAAGCAGATCAATCATAGAAAATGTTTTTACAAAAGTTGTAAGAGTTTCCAACTTTAATGATCTTGGAGAAAAGATTGTTGTCCAGGGCGGTACTTTTAAAAACGAAGCAGTGCTTCGCGCTTTTGAGCAATATACAGGGAGAAAAGTTATAAAGGCTCCATACCCCGGGGAGATGGGCGCTTTTGGAATAGCTCTTCTTGTAAAAAAATATATGGAAGAGATAAGCGAACTGCAGGGAGAGAAATCTGCAAGCAGGTTCCAGGGTTTTGAGGCAATCA